>JAJSZR010000055.1 GCA_030262715.1 Deltaproteobacteria bacterium | reverse complement strand
GAAGCAAGCTGAGTGATGACATATACAGCTTTGAGATGGACCTTGATTAATCAGAAAACGAACTCCGCCACCAGAAAAGTATGGTCCGAGGGCTTTTGAGCAAGCCTTGGGCTGAGATCTATATATGCCTTTTCAGCACGTTCAGCTAGCGCAACCGTGGCAAGTATGTGATCAATACGCCAGCCCAAACGCCTTTTGACTGCATTGGGTATCCTGTAGTCGTAAAATGTATACTGGTCCTCATTCGGATTAAATTTCCGAAATACGTCTATAAATCCCCATGACTTGACTTTTCCTAATGCTTTGCGAGCATCTTCGTGGAAACAGACATGATCTGTATGGCGATCCGGGGCATAGACGTCTCTTGACTCAGGGGCAACGTTGAGGTCTCCACACCAGAGCAATGGTTCGTCCGGGAAATAATTCCTATCAAACAGGTCCCTTAACCTTTTAAACCACCTGAGCTTGATCTGAAAATACATGTGGTCCAAGGCCCTACCCTGGGGAACATACGCATTTACAACAGGAATATCCTTTACAATACAACGGATGAGCCTGGCTTCATCCTCCGGGCTGTTTTCAGGGTCATCAAAACCGACAGCCATGTCTTTCATCTCGTGCCTGCTGGCGATCGCAACACCATTGTAAGACTTCTGACCCCTGTAGATCACATTATAGTCGATTTTATTAAATGATTCCTTTGGGAAATCCTCATCCTTTACCTTTGTTTCCTGTATGCAAAGCACATCAACCGCATTTTTTTCAAGCCAGGGAATCACTATATGAAGACGTGACCTTATAGAATTTGTATTGAATGTGGCAATGCTGAATTTGTCGATTTTCATTAAAATGCGATCATGGACTAATTCATGCGTTTAACTGTTTATCCCGATAATCATGTTAGTGCCTGCTCTAATATACAGGACCCAGCAAATGTATTCTTTTTTAGCCGTGAATTTTACAAAGTAATAAGAATAACCCTGAAAAATCATACGGAAAATTCAATGGATATTGATCGACGAAAACATGTTAGGATACCTACTCAGTTAATTATTCAGTATTCAGATCAACGTCTCTTCTTTACAGAATTCCTGTGTAACCTCAGTCTTGGAGGAATATGCATAGAGGCTTCAAAACCGCTCGAACCCGGAACCAAGTTGATTGTCTCCATTTCGACACAACCAGCGGTCAAAGCTGAGGCGATAGTTGCATGGAGTAAAAAGAGTAAAAAGAACAGATTTAAACACGAAATAGGTATCCGATTCGTTGAACTCCCTCAGAACCAGAAATCCCAAATTGCAGATATCATAACCTCAATTTACTGGGAAATGAATCCGACCCATTAAGATGAATTTTTGAAAAATTACACCAATCGTCTAGGATTAAGGAAGAGCTTTACATAACCATCCGGTCGGACTTCAGCTAAAAGCTTTTTAGCCCGTCTGGATATCTCCAGCATATGCTTTGCTCCTTCAGACCGTCCATCCCAAAAATTAATCACAAAATCTGCTGACCGGAGCAGTACCTCATTTCTCATCATAGTGGCCTTTAGGCCGTGCTTCTCCCACTCTGAAGGAATAATCTTAATTTCAAGCCCCGATTCCCCTGCATAGCGCTCGCCTAGACGATCAGCCCCTGGGGCATTTCCAGAAAGCACAACGTCACCATCAATCAGCAAATACTTCAGTACCCCTTGGACCAATTCATAGGATTCTATACTACGAGAACCTCCTACAGCCACTCTTGCCATACAAGAGCCCCCTTTCACAATATCGTACGAAGCCATCAGCCATCTTCTTCAGTGGAGTTTTCTCTAACAATGTCCTTTACATTTTCAAGAATATAGAGCACATCGTGAACGGTAACTTTGGAATTTTCCTCACAAAAATCGTCAACCGCAGCAAGAATACGTTCAGTCAATTCGTCAAACTGATCGACAGTAAGATTGGAGACAGGCTCCGAAGCCATGAGATAGTCCAGATCGATGCCATAATACTCTGACAATTCCTCCTTTATCTTTTCGAGCCTGTGGACATGCCCGCGACCAGAACGTTTTTTATCCCGTATGCTTACAACTATGCCCATGAGAATCCCCCATATGAAATATTTTACTAATACAGACCATAAATATTTTAGCTCAATCTATTCATCAGTGGCAAGCATTTCTCTTAACTTCTTCGTCAAATAAACCAAAATAACTGAACAATATATAAAATCCATAACAAATATCCCTCTTTCCTCCCCTTTGACCGCTAAGACGAATTGACAGATTTCAGCACAATAAGTAGATTTACACCATGATTCTAGAAGAACTAACCATGCCGGCCTTTATAGAAGGACTAACTAAAACCCGTACTATTATAGTACCTTTTGGGGTTGTCGAGGAACACGGACAGCATTTACCACTGGGGACCGATACGATCCATGCGTATGAACTGTCCAAGGAAACCAGCAAGCATCGTCCTCTTTTCGTTGCGCCACCAGTGTGGTACGGGCTCTGCAGAAGCACAAGTCAACATGCCGGAACAATTACAATATCGGGAGATACCTTGAAAAGGCTTACTGTAGAACTTGTCACATCACTCTATAATCAAGGGCTGAGAAATTTTGTGCTCCTTTCCGGTCACGCCGGTGGCACTCACATGGCTGCCCTTACGGATGCAGGCGAAGCGATACTTTCCAACCTTGAGAAAAGCCAGGTGGCAGTATTGTCTATCCTTGATCTGATAGCTAAAATTCCCGAAGGAATTGTGGAAACAGAGAATGACTCGCATGCCGGTGAGGTAGAGACCTCATTAATGCTCCACCTGAGACCAGCGCACATAGATGGTACAAGCCCTGAAGAGTATCCCTCCTTTCCCACACCCATACTGGCTAGAGATAAAAAGAGGTTCTGGCCGGGAGGTGTATGGGGTGATCCTTCAAAGGCTTCTCTTGAAAAGGGCAAAACTCTGCTGCATAAGGAAGTTGAAGTCCTGCTGCGCCTGGTGAACAGGATCGAATCTTTTGAGGATGGAAGCTAAGATACGGATATTAAATTGCGTCTTCTTATCTCTGATAGGGGTAATTTTGCTACCAGCCTGCCAGGGCAGTGCTGATCCTTCCAAGGCCCCTGATTTTACGCTTCTAAATCTCCAGGACGAATTCGTAAATCTTTCAGAATATAAAGGCCGGGTAGTGCTCATTAACTTCTTTGCTACCAACTGTCCTCCCTGTCGAGTAGAAATCCCTGACTTTATTCGTCTGCAAGATCAATATGGTTCAAAAGGTTTTGCCGTTATTGGGATATCCGTGGACCAGAATGGGAAAAGAATCCTTCCGGGATTTGCGCAAGCATTAAGGATTAACTACCCTATACTGCTTGCCACATCAAAAGTGATAAGGGATTATGGAAATATCTATGCCCTTCCGGCATCCTTCTTGATCAACAGAAATCATCAAATTCTCAAACACTACACTGGGATGGTAACCAAGCACGAATTGGAACCAATCATAGTTAACGCTTTGGGCATCAAAGATTAAGGCAGGAAATTACTTGCGCAGGGTAGCTATCATTCGTTTGGGTTTGAGGAAAATATCTAGTGCATCACAGATGTTGAGGAAAACGGCATTACTTGCCATCAAGGCATCACTCGAGGCCCCTTCTTTACCAATTACGCACAAACCTAACTTGGCCTCTCTCAACATCAGGGCGTCATTACAGCCATTGCCTATAGCCACGGTCTCATCACGACCAAGTTTTTCCAGAAAATCAAGTTTCTGCAAATCGCCCCTACCGGATTCCAATTGATGGATCTTTATTCCACAATCCCCCACTAACTGATCAGTCAATTGGTCAAGAGTTTGACCTGTATCTGCCGTCACTACATAAACATCCATTATTTCTGATAATTCCTTCAGTCTCTCCACGACACCGTCAACAAAGCTGCCATCAACTGTAATTGTCCCATTAAGATCCAGTATCATATTGAACAGATTATAGAAAACCCCACAGGGCATATCTATTCGCATCTTTCGAGTACCAGACATGGCTTATCCCTCCTCAGCGTTTCTTATCTGTCAACCTTCGCAAAGATAGACTGGCGAATACGAGCCGGCAAAAAGGCTGCTGCCCCATCGGCCACCTTTTTTAGAATGGGAATCAGGTCGTCACGCCCCCTCCAGTTGTCTTTAAGCACCTGCTCGTCAACCCTCAGGATCAAACGCAACAGGGCAAGGGCCACCAGGTAAACATCATCAACCAGTCCAAAAAAAGGAACCCAGTCAGGAACTAAATCAACCGGATTTAACATATAAGCAACAGTAACGCCCAGTATAGCCTTATCAGCAGAGGAGACCCTTGGGTCCCTCAACAAATTTAACAGCAATCCCAAAAACTGGGGCAAGAGGCGAATATAACTACGAATTCTAGCATAAATACCGTAATTGTTCTGCTGCTGAGGATTGGATTTTGCCTGTTTGCCTTTCATATTCAGCATCATTATTTTTAAATCATAACCTCAAACAGTAAATAAAGTAAAGACATGAGACCGATTTTTCTATCATGCGCCTTCTGGCCACAGATTTTACTGAATGCATACAATTTTTTCGAGCTTGCAATAACATACCATAATGTACTAAAATTCCTATTAACATAGGATCTTAAGAAGCATCTGGCTTAAAGACGATCAGCCAAGGGGAAAAGAACCGCTACATCCATTTCACCATTCATAAAGGACAATAACATGAATATCTTGCATGGACTATTATATCCGGCAAGCTACCTACGCCGGAATACAATGCTGCGGATTGAACAGGTATTCTCCAAACTGACTCTATTGGTTCCTACAGAGGATATTAATCTATCACCCCCTTCAATTGGCTGCTCTATGGAAATTGAGGCTACTGCACCTGCCCCTCTGGGAGACAGGCTCGGCTGGTTCACTGACCTTATCAGCAATTGGAAGTCCTGGGCAGAAGAGATGGGCCTGGGAGAAAAGATTCCAGCCTATACCTTAATACATGCTGCCGAAGGCGAGGAAGAATCTCTACAGGAAATCCTTAATACATTAAGGGGCACTGAAGTCCCTGATCCACTCCTGGATGCCCGGATATTTCTCCGGCTTTCACTGGATCTGGATAGACGTAATGACGAATTGCAAACAGACCTTGACGAGATGGCAGTTCATGAAGACAAACTCAAGTCGATATTGCAGGATCCAGGGGAACTCACCGGCTCCCAAAGCGCCCCAAAAGTCCCTCACTCCCCTATTATAGAGCCCCTCCTCATGGTCAAGGAGCGGCTGAGGGCCTGGGCATTGTTGTGGCAAAAATACACGGATCAAGGGCCGTGGCCAATCGGAGAAAGTATTACAGTAAAAGATCTGGTCGATGAGGCCTATGAAGCCTTACAACCCAGAGAGGCCCCTGTAGATCTATTGAACCTGGTCTTACCCCTTGATCCCAATATCAAACCAGTAGAATCAGACCAAATCAATAACGGCCTGACTTCTCTTATTAATGCCATTTCAAACACAACGATACAAAACATGAAAGAAGATAGGGAAATCCAGGAATTGTCAAAAGACGTGCAAGAGAGTTGGAATAAGGCAAACAGGAACCAAATTCCCGGCCCTACATTAAACCTAACCATATATCCTGAAAGAACGTGGAAAGAAGTGCTTTTAAAGGCTGCTGGTTTAGAATTAGAGGAAGAAGGACAAGATTCTACAACAACTACCGGGTGGTCTTTTTTCTTGTGCTAATGTACCGCAAAAGACTACCACTAGAAGACCATGGCAAGGCTTTGCTGGGCAACGTTAGCCACTTGTGCCAGCCCTTCGGGTAATATTCCAAGATACATGATCCCCAGAGCAGCGGCAATCAATGCGATCATTGAAGTAACGCCAACTCTGCCGGCCACGACCTCCCTAGACGGCTCCACCATATACAGCATCCATATCACCCGCAGATAATAATAGGCACCTATAACACAGGTCATTATACCTAGTGCTGCAAGCAGCAGGTATCCTTCTTTTATGGCTGCTGCGAACAGATAGAACTTACCGATAAAACCGGCGGTGGGAGGAAGTCCTGCCATGGAAACCAGGAACAGGGACATCAAAAAACTGAGAGTAGGGTACTTGAATCCCAACCCATGGTAATCTTCCAGGGTCTGGGCCTTTCCTTCCTGACCATCCAACAGATAGAGCACACCAAAGGCCCCCATATTCATCAGCGTATATGCGAAGAGATAAAACAACACGCCCATGCGGCCTTCATCATTGGCTGCAAGAATCCCCAAGACCATGTACCCGGCATGGGCTATAGAGGAATAGGCCAGCATGCGCTTCACATTCTGCTGGGACACTGCAACCAGATTGCCTACAAACATGGTAATAAGGGCCAGCCACCACAACAAGGGTTTCCAATAGACTGCCATGGCTGCCAGGTTGACGGTGGATTGGAACTCAGGTTGCCCGCTGTAAGCAAGAATCGGAGTAAAAGTTACACTCAAAAGCTTAATAAATATCCCAAAGGCCGCGGCCTTCACCGCTGTAGCCATGAACCCGGTTATAATTGCCGGGCTACCCTCATAGACATCCGGGGTCCACATATGGAAGGGTACAATGGCCATTTTGAAGAACAGCCCTGACATCAGCATGGCCATGGCAACAAGGACCCCTGGGTGCTCGAGGAAAGAACCAGTGGACAGCACCTGAGCGATCTTTGTGATATTCACAGTACCGGTCATTCCATAGATCAGTGCAACCCCGAAGAGGAAAAAAGCAGACCCAAAGCTCCCAAGAAGGAAATATTTAAGTGCCCCCTCCTGTGACCTCCTGTCGTTCTTCAGGAATGCAGCCAGGACATATACCGACAGGGACATCACCTCAAGAGCGATAAACATCATAAGTAGATCAACTGACTGGACCATGGCTATGGCACCATAAACCGCAAACAAAAGGAGGATGAAATATTCTGATCTAACCAGTTGATTGTTCCGCAAATAACCTATGCTCATGAGGCTTGCAAATATGCCTGCCATCAAGATTACGGCCGACACGAATATGGCAAACTTCTCTGTAGAGAAGACCCCTATCACGACTATTTCATTTAGTGTCCACCCTGGGCAAACCATGTACCACAAAGCGACCAAAAAGCTCAGAGCCGTAAGCCAACCCATTGTCACTACATGGTCCGGCTTTTTATCTGTTGATAGCCAAAGATCAACAAAAATAAGCACGAGACCGGCAATAATGAGGATTATCTGTCCCCCAGCTACCTGCCATAGCTGACTCAGGCTAAAGGAAAATCCGAGGTCGCTCATATTCACTACTCCTTAGCCGCACTCACGTATAAAGGCGTCTTATCAACAGAGGCATGATGCTCCACAACCGCAACCGGGGACGCAGGTGCAGAGATCTTGACCTGACTGATAAAATGGTCCACGGAACTGTGCATCTTGCTCAGGAAGAAATTGGGATACAGGCCTATCCAGAATACCAGTGCAACCAGAGGGAGGAGATAGGCCAATTCCCTGCGATTCAAGTCCTTAAGTTTTTCGTTCTTGGGGTTTGAGACCCTACCGTAAAAGACCCTCTGAAACATCCACAACATATAGATTGCCCCAAGGACCACACCAGTAGCGGCCAATACAGCATAAGCCTTATTCACTTCAAAGACCCCTAACAGGATAAGAAACTCACCAATAAACCCATTAGTAGTGGGAAATCCTACGCTTGACAGGGTTATAAGGAAAAAGATAGAGGCATAGATAGGCATCGGCCTGCAAATTCCTCCGTATTCCGCGATCAAGCGGGTATGGCGTCTTTCATAGACTACACCTACCAAGAGGAACAAGGCACCGGTTGAAATGCCGTGATTGATCATCTGGAGGATCGACCCCTCCACACCATGACGGTTCAAAACATAAAGCCCGATCATGCAGTAACCAAGGTGGGATACGGAAGAATACGCTACCAGTTTCTTGATATCCGGCTGCACCATGGCCACCATTGCCCCGTAAATAATGCCTATAATCGAGAGGACGACAATAAGCGGGGTAAAGAAAGCCGACCCATCAGGAAAAAGGGGCATTGCAAACCGGAAAAACCCATACGTGCCCATCTTCAAGAGAATACCTGCCAGGATCACTGACCCGGCAGTTGGCGCTTCAACGTGGGCATCCGGCAACCATGTGTGGAATGGAAACATCGGGACCTTGATTGCAAATGCCAGGGCAAAGGCACCAAAGAATAGTATTTCATACATCCTTGCCAGATTTGTATTATAGAGAGAAAGCAGATTGAAGGTCAGCTCACCGGTTTCCTGATTATGGAAATAAACAAGGCCGATGATACACACCAGCATGAGGAACGATCCGACTGCGGTGAACAGAAAAAACTTAATTGCAGCATAGATCCTTCGTTCTCCGCCCCACACACCTATAATTAGCCACATGGGAATGAGCATAATTTCCCAGAACACATAGAAAAGAAAGAGGTCCAGAGATACAAATGTCCCGAGCATTGCTGTCTCAAGGACCAGCATCGCAATCTGGAACTCCTTAACCCTTTTTGTAATAGCCGTCCAAGTGGAGAGGATTGTAATCGGAGTAAGAAAGGTGGTCAAAAGCACAAGCCAGAATGCAAGACCATCCAAACCCATAAAATAGGTGATGCCATAGCTGGGGATCCATGTATATTTCTCTATGAATTGGAACCCTGCCACGTCCGGATCGAAATCAAAGTACAATCTCAGCGAAACAATAAACACAAATGTGGATATTACCATTGATACCCAGCGAATGGCATTCTTCCCTGATTCACTCTGCTGCGGGATAAAGAGAATAGCCAACACTCCCAACAGAGGTAAGAAGGTTACATAGGTTAATATGGGAGCATTCATAATCTACCCTTCGATCCTTTTGTTTTGTTACACTCCATAACTGCTCTTTCCAGGCCCTGTTCCATAAATTAAAATCCTACGATTTTACACAATGAAAAACCAGACCATTACAACAAGTCCGAGGAGCATAAATGCCCCGTAGGTCTGTACATAACCATTATGCACCAGCCTTAACGCACCTGATCCCCTTTGTACCCACCACGCCAGGATAAGAAACTCACCAATAAACCCATTAGTAGTGGGAAATCCTACGCTTGACAGGGTTATAAGGAAAAAGATAGAGGCATAGATAGGCATCGGCCTGCAAATTCCTCCGTATTCCGCGATCAAGCGGGTATGGCGTCTTTCATAGACTACACCTACCAAGAGGAACAAGGCACCGGTTGAAATGCCGTGATTGATCATCTGGAGGATCGACCCCTCCACACCATGACGGTTCAAAACATAAAGCCCGATCATGCAGTAACCAAGGTGGGATACGGAAGAATACGCTACCAGTTTCTTGATATCCGGCTGCACCATGGCCACCATTGCCCCGTAAATAATGCCTATAATCGAGAGGACGACAATAAGCGGGGTAAAGAAAGCCGACCCATCAGGAAAAAGGGGCATTGCAAACCGGAAAAACCCATACGTGCCCATCTTCAAGAGAATACCTGCCAGGATCACTGACCCGGCAGTTGGCGCTTCAACGTGGGCATCCGGCAACCATGTGTGGAATGGAAACATCGGGACCTTGATTGCAAATGCCAGGGCAAAGGCACCAAAGAATAGTATTTCATACATCCTTGCCAGATTTGTATTATAGAGAGAAAGCAGATTGAAGGTCAGCTCACCGGTTTCCTGATTATGGAAATAAACAAGGCCGATGATACACACCAGCATGAGGAACGATCCGACTGCGGTGAACAGAAAAAACTTAATTGCAGCATAGATCCTTCGTTCTCCGCCCCACACACCTATAATTAGCCACATGGGAATGAGCATAATTTCCCAGAACACATAGAAAAGAAAGAGGTCCAGAGATACAAATGTCCCGAGCATTGCTGTCTCAAGGACCAGCATCGCAATCTGGAACTCCTTAACCCTTTTTGTAATAGCCGTCCAAGTGGAGAGGATTGTAATCGGAGTAAGAAAGGTGGTCAAAAGCACAAGCCAGAAT
Organism: Deltaproteobacteria bacterium; assembly: GCA_030262715.1. Lineage (GTDB taxonomy): Bacteria > Desulfobacterota > Dissulfuribacteria > Dissulfuribacterales > UBA3076 > UBA3076. Next base: position 5,153 of record JAJSZR010000055.1, on the reverse strand, counting down.
GCAAGACCATCCAAACCCATAAAATAGGTGATGCCATAGCTGGGGATCCATGTATATTTCTCTATGAATTGGAACCCTGCCACGTCCGGATCGAAATCAAAGTACAATCTCAGCGAAACAATAAACACAAATGTGGATATTACCATTGATACCCAGCGAATGGCATTCTTCCCTGATTCACTCTGCTGCGGGATAAAGAGAATAGCCAACACTCCCAACAGAGGTAAGAAGGTTACATAGGTTAATATGGGAGCATTCATAATCTACCCTTCGATCCTTTTGTTTTGTTACACTCCATAACTGCTCTTTCCAGGCCCTGTTCCATAAATTAAAATCCTACGATTTTACACAATGAAAAACCAGACCATTACAACAAGTCCGAGGAGCATAAATGCCCCGTAGGTCTGTACATAACCATTATGCACCAGCCTTAACGCACCTGATCCCCTTTGTACCCACCACGCCTGTCCATTCGCTCCTACGTCGTCGATGATGAACGCATCCACGAATTTCCAGAAGAACATTGAGAGATAATAAAACGGAAGGACAACCACGTGGTAGTATATTTCATCAACAAAGTACTTGTTATAGACAAGCTTGTGATACATGGAATAGGTCTCGGCAAGCCTGTCAGGAAGTACGTCAAAACGACGAATGTAGATGTGATAGGCCAGGGAAATACCGCCAATAGCAACAGCCACAGAACCGCCCATAAGGACCCACTCTACAGCGCTGGTATAGTGTTGCACACCTGCGTAGGCAGCGATTATTCCATGTGAGTGTTCAAATACCGGTTCAAAGAAGTTCTCAATCACGTTAGGGACATGGCCAAAGTAGCCCCCGATTATATGCGGTATTCCCAACCAGCCTCCGAACAATGAGCCAAAAGCAAGGATCATAAGGGGACCTGTCATGCTTAATGGCGATTCATGTAAGTGATGGCCCTGTTCTTCAGTGCCGCGGAACTTACCATGGAAGGTCATGAAAATAAGCCTAAACATATAGAAAGCCGTTATTCCCGCGGCAAGAACGCCAATAAACCAGACTATCTTACCTACAACAGGATAATATGGGAACGTGAAGGCCTTCCACAGGATCTCGTCCTTACTGAAGAAACCCGCAAAAGGAGGAATACCTGAAATCGCTATGGTTGCAAAAAGCATGGTGATATATGTGATGGGTATCTTCTTCCAAAGGCCGCCCATACTCCTCATATCCTGGTCCCCGCCCATGGCGTGAATTACAGAGCCGGCGCAAAGGAACAAGCAGGCCTTGAAAAAGGCGTGGGTCATGAGATGAAATATGCCTGCCCCGTATGCAGCCACACTCACACCTATGAACATATATCCCAACTGGCTCACAGTAGAGTATGCAAGGACCCTCTTGATATCGTTCTGCAGGATACCAATCGTTGCCGCTATAAAGGCAGTAGCCGCGGACATTAATACCAAAACCAGTAACGCAGTGGGAGCCAGAGTGAAAAGAACATTGGTCCTTGCTACCATATAGACACCAGCAGTCACCATGGTAGCAGCATGGATGAGTGCAGAAACCGGAGTCGGGCCAGCCATGGCATCCGGGAGCCAGACAAACAAGGGGATCTGTGCCGATTTCCCGGTTGCTCCCAGGAAAAGCAAAAGGCAAATGGCTATCATGACCGGTGAGTTCATGGCCAGCATCCCATACTCATACATGTGAACTGCCTTTGGAAATACGTCAAAATAAGACAGGGAGCCAAACGTAACGAACATCAGGAACATGCCCAGGAGAAAGCCAAAGTCCCCAATTCGGTTAACAATAAAGGCCTTTTTACCCGCATCTGCATTTACGTTCTCTTTGTACCAGAAACCTATCAGTAGATACGAGGCAAGACCTACGCCTTCCCAGCCGACAAACATCACTACATAGTTGGAACCCAAGACCAGCATTATCATGAAAAAGACGAACATATTCAGGTAGGAGAAAAACCTCCAATATGACTCATCATGTGCCATGTAACCAATACTGTATATATGAATAACAAAGCTCACGCCGGTGACCACCAGGATCATCACAGCAGAAAGCGGATCAATCATCAAGGAAACATCTATATTAAGATTGCCTACGGCTATCCAGCTCCACAAGACTTGCACGAGCAGCCTGTCTTCGGCCGGGCTGCATGCCAGTTGGTACACGGCCAAAATAGAAAATAGAAAGGCCAGACCTATACTGGAGCAGCCAATGCAGTAAACACCGGATCTCCCGATCTTTTGCCCCAACAGGCCATTAATCAGAAATCCTATAAAAGGTATAAGTGGTATAAGAAACAGATAACCTTCCATGAACAACTCCCTACATAAACGGCCTAATTACGCAGCAAAAAACAGCTATGGCTGTATATAGTTTTTTCACCATTTTAAGACATTAAACTTGGTTATGTCCACTTCCTGAACATGCCGAAAGAGGACTATTAGTATTGCAAGGCCGACAGCAACCTCAGCCGCAGCCACCGCAAAAATGAAAAGGACCATAACCTGCCCTGCCATATCGGCCATAAAATTGGAAAAGGCCACCAGCAGCAAATTTGCTGCATTAAGCATAAGCTCAATAGACATAAACAGGATCAAGGCATTTCTCCTGGTACAAAAACCAATGGCCCCTAAGCCAAAGAGTATTGATGACAAGACTATATAGTGTGTGAGCGTTGCCATTCAGCCCTCTCTCTTAAAGTTTTTTCTTGCACAGGTAGATCCCGCCAATCAGTGCTACAAGCAGGAGTACGGATACGACCTCAAAATGAAGCAAAAAGTCCCGGAAAAACAGATCACCGAAAATAGATGGGTTTCCGAATCCTTCAGGGACTCCCTTCATAGACACTATGTCAGACACGCCCTTTGTCCCGACTGCTACGAGGCCAATTAGACACAACCCGAGTAGGGCACCAAAGCCCCTATATGAGACATTGGCCTGGATAGCAGTCAATCTTTCACCTGGAGCCATGAGAAGCATGACGACAAATACAATCAGGATCAGGATGGCCCCGGCATAAATTGCTACCTGGAAAATAGCGAGCAATGGGGCATGCAGATGGAGATACAGGCTTGCAAGAGCAATAAAAACCGTGAGCAGTCCCATGGCACTGGGCAATGCGTCCTTTGCGGCTATGGTAAATAGCCCAGCCAGCACTGCAATGGCGGCAAATACCCAGAAATATAGATCCATATCAATCACCCAACTCCTCTAAATAAAATACACAACTTTCTTTCAACACCTGATTTATTCTTCCTTCTCTGCGCCTTCAGGCTTCTCGGTAGCCTCTACCTTCTCAGCACCTTCAGGCTTCTCAGCGGCCTTTTTCTTTGCAATCGGCTTCTTCTTGGCCTTGGCTTTGCCAGCGGCAGCGACCTTTGCCTTTTTGCCCTCAGCACCCTCGGGCTCTTCTTCCCCCTCAGGCTTAGGCGGTGCCGGAACAACAGGTACACGCTTTCTTGGCGGCCTGAGCTTTCCCTCATCCTTGGCCTTTTGATAATTTGCAAGCAATTTAGGTTTATCGAGAATGCATTCCTCTTTGGTATACCTGGCCATCTCGAATTCTTGTGTCAAAATAATGGCTTCCTTGGGGCATACCTCCTGGCAGAAACCACAGAAGATGCACCGCAGGAGATCTATTTCAAAGGATGAGGAATATGTCTTTGCAGCGTACTTATCTTCCTCACCTTCCTTTCGCTTGGCCTTCTTTATCGTAATACACTTAGCCGGACAGATCTTTGCGCACATCCCACATGCAATACACTTCTCCCTACCTTTATCGTCCTTTTGCAGCATATGTTCGCCGCGAAAGATAGGAGAGATTTCCCTGGTGCGATCCTCCGGGTACTGCCAGCATGTTGGAATCGTATGGGGCCCGGGCCTCCAGCACGCCTTAAAATTGAACCAGAAGTGTCCCCACGTGAGCTTCATACCCTTCAGGATCTCCCACAGATAGATCCGTTCAAGCAAGGTATATTCCTTTTTGACAACCGGCTTGGCCATGATGTGCTCCGACTAGACCGTAAGCTGAATAAACAGCGCGGTAATAAAGATATTAAATAGGGCAAGAGGAATCAGGCCCTTCCACCCAAGACCCATAACCTGATCATACCTGAACCGAGGCAAGGTCCACCTGACCCATACAAACATCCACAGGAAGAACGATACCTTTAGGAAAAATATACAGAAAGACACTATTCCCCATGATATGGGTCCGAGATATGCGCCTAAGTCAATATATGGCATATGCCAGGAGCCAAAGTAAAGGGCGACAATAACACCGGATATCGTTACCAGGTTCACATACTCCCCAAAGAGATAAAGCCCCAGTCGCATTGAGCCGTATTCTGTATGGTAGCCCGAAACAATTTCACTTTCCGCCTCAGGCAAGTCAAACGGCACACGATTGGCCTCTGCATAGGCAGCCACAATGAACAGAATAAATCCCAAGGGCTGTTTGAATATCCCCCAATTTGGGAGAAATCCCAAAAAAGTCCCCTGCTGGGCAAGAGAGATATCTCTCAAGCTGAAGGTGCCATACACGAACACAATAGCCAGCAAAGCCAGCCCCAGCGGCACTTCGTATGAAACCATCTGGGCAGTAGATCTCAGACCTCCAAGGATCGAATACTTATTAGTGGAGCCCCAACCACCTAAAATTACGCCATACACTGCCATGGAGCCAATGGCTAATATGAAGAGAAACCCTATATTTACATCAGAGACCTGGAGTATTATCTCCTTGCCTCCGAGGATAATCTTGTCTCCAAAAGGCACAACCGCATAGGCTGAAAAGGCCGGAAGAGAAAAAAGCAAAGGACCCAGGATATAGAGAATCTTCCGAGCCTTTGTGGGTATTATCTCTTCCTTAGTAAAGAGCTTGATTCCATCTGCTAAGGGCTGGAACAATCCCCAAGGACCGGCGCGGTTCGGACCCGGCCTGTCCTGTATCAAACCTGCACCTCGCCTTTCCACCCAGGTCATGACCACGGCTATGAGCAAAACCCATACCCAGATGCCAACAACCTTAATAATTGCGATTAGCCAGTCATCCATGGGCATCAGCCTCCTTACCTGTCCAATTCGCCGGCAATGATGTTAAGACTACTGATACAGGCTATCAAATCGGCCACCATTTCCCCCTT
>JAJSZR010000054.1 GCA_030262715.1 Deltaproteobacteria bacterium | reverse complement strand
GTACAAGATGGATTATTAGGAAATTGAAAAAATAAGGATCTACCATTGCAAAATCATGATTTCCAAATTTATGATATCATGGGGAGCATCCCCGGTTTGTCCCCAACAAACTGAAGACGGTTCAGCAGGGTGGTTATTTGACCATGATTTGGCGAGAGTCCTGTAATTTTCCTGGATTTCAGCCTGGGGGAAACCGCATCGCCGGAGCACAGCATAGGCGAATGCGGAGGGGGCAGGAATCCCCCTGGCTGAAATTCATGGAAAATAAGGGGCGGAGCCTTATTGAATGGTCAGAAAACCACCCTGCTGGACAGTTAACAATGTAGGGATACTCCCATATCATATATGTTGCTGCAGATGACTACTATAGGCCCGTTATGATGAGACTGCAGAAATACCTCGCCAACGCCGGTATGTGCTCCAGGAGAGCGGCAGAGGCACTCATCCGCTCAGGCCGGGTCAGTATAGACGGTGAGATAGTTACAGAACTTGGTTCAAAAGTTGATCCATATACAAATATCGTCTGTGTTGACAAGACCAGGGTTCTCTGGAAAAAGCCGCCTATTTATCTTTTGCTTAATAAACCAAAAGGGGTCCTGACTACAGTTCGTGATCCCTATGGGCGAACCACTGTAATGGATCTGCTGGGAAGAGTTCAGGGGCGGGTTTATCCTGTGGGACGCCTGGATAAAGACAGCGAGGGTTTGCTCCTCCTCACAAATGACGGGGCCCTGGTCCACCGGTTATTACATCCCAGCCACAAGGTTTCAAAGACTTACCATGCAACAGTAAGAGGTAGACCTTCAAAGGCTGCTCTAGACCTTCTTCGACAAGGTATAGAGATAGAAGGAAAAATGACATTGCCCTGTGAAATGCGTGTGCTGGAAACCACGAGGCGCTCAACGCTTCTGGAAATTGTGCTGAAAGAGGGTAGAAAACGCCAGATAAGATTGATGTTCAATACGTTAGACCATCCGGTCACCAGACTAATACGTATCAAAATGGGCCCTATAGGGCTTGGCGAAGTACGGCCTGGCAAGTACAGGATATTGACTGGCTCTGAAGTGGAATCGCTTAAGAAGGCAGTGGGGTTAATTTAGCAGGCATTCCTAATCACTGCAGGCTCCTGCCACTTATCTGCTGAGTCTCTGCTGCAAGACTATAATCCTTCATTTTGTATAAAAGTGCCGGCAGGCTGATCTCCAGAAGATGGGCAGCCTTGGTCTTATTACCTTTGGTTTCGTCAAGGGCCTTTATTATGAGTTCTCGCTCCAACATTTTGCTGCTCTTTTTAATGGAAAAGATAAATCCATCAAGGGCTGATATGGGAGGAACGCTTTCGATTCCAAAACCCGCCCGTATCTGAGGGGGAAGATCCCTTGTTTGTATTATCGGGCTATCCGAATAAACCATTGCCCTCTCTATAGTATTTTCAAGCTCACGGATATTCCCGGGCCACTTGTACTCGAGGAAAAGGTTCATTACCTCAGGACTAACTCCCTCCACCTTCTTCTTTAAGCGGGAATTATACATTTCTCTAAAGTGATCAACCAGTAAAGGAATATCCTCCTTCCTATCTCTTAGGGCAGGAATAACTATTGAGAGTACATTTATTCTGTAAAACAGGTCCTCTCGAAAATTGCCTTTACTCACCTCTTGTGCAAGATCCTTTATAGTAGCTGCCACTATCCGCACATCTATCTGGATGCAGCGAGTATTGCCCAAAGGTCTGATCTCTTCTTCCTGCAAAACCCTCAAGAGCTTAACCTGCAAGGACAAAGGCAAATCACTCAACTCGTCTAAAAACAGGGTCCCTTTGTGGGCCTCTTCAAAGAGTCCCTTCTTGGTCCTAACAGCATCTGTAAAGGCCCCTTTCACATGACCAAAGAGTTCGCTTTCGAGCAAGTTCTCTGGAATACCCCCACAATTAATTGGCACAAAAGGTGCCTTGGCCCTAATGCTATTAAAGTGGATTGCCCTAGCTACAAGTTCTTTCCCTGTCCCGCTCTCACCAGTTATTAGCACAGTGGTCTTGTAATCTGCTATTCTTTGAATGACCTCAAAAATGCGTTTAATCTGAAAGCTCTTGGCCACCATATTATGAAATGAATACTTTTTATTTACCTCTGCTCTCAATAAGACATTTTCTTTCAGAAGTCCGGTCTTTTCCTCAGCCCTTCGCAATACGAAAAGCAGATGGTCTGATACTATGGGTTTGAAGATAAAATCACACGCCCCCATCTTTATGGCCTTAAGGGCCATATCAATATCGGCCTGACCGGACATCATGATGATATTGGCTGATACCCCCGTGTCCTTGGCTTTTTTTAGAAATTGGAGTCCATCCTCAGGCTTCATGTAAATATCACTTATTATGTTATCAAAGGGCTGTTTTTGTGCCAGTTCCAAGCCTTCAATGGCGTTAGCCGCTTGAACCACATCATATCCGGCCTTTTTAGAGGTTAATATTCCAGTAATTGTATTCCTCACGTCATATTCATCATCTATAACCAGAATTCGAAGTTTACTCACGATATTTTCCTAATCAGAAAATTTCCTTAACGTACTTTACCGGAAAGATGTTAGCCCCTGGAGATAAAAACCAGATACCAGGCTGTCAGTTCACGCCCCCAGAATAATGTTATAAGAGCAGCCCCAGCCAGAAAGGGACCGTAAGGTATGGCCATGTGTCTATCTCCTTTCTGGACTGACATTATCGCCAAGCCAGTAATTGAACCTACTGCAGCACTCAATAGGATTACAAGCGGTATTGCCTGCCAGCCTAAAAATGCCCCTATCATAGCAAGGAGTTTGATGTCCCCACCTCCCATTCCCTCCCTGCGAGCAATAATATAATAGCCCCATGCCACAAGAAACAGGATGCCCCCGCCCATTAATATCCCCAGAAGAGAATCCCGCCACGACAATTCGGGAAGCAAAAAGGAAGACAAGAAGCCAAGGGCGACCCCAGGCAAAGACACTGCATCCGGGATAATCTGATGTGCAAGGTCAATAAATGTCACAATTATGAGACATGCTGTAAAATAAAAATAAATAAAAATTTCAGGACCAAGACCATACTTATACCAAAGCGCAAGGGCCAAAAGGCCGCTTAGTAGCTCCACCAGGGGATACTGCATAGAGATCCTTGCCCCACAATATCTGCATTTCGCCCGTAGAAACAAAAAACTCAGTATTGGGATATTTTCCCACCATTTCAGCATGTGACCACATTTTGGACAGGCAGAACCAGGTTTTACCACCGATCTGTCTTGAGGCAGTCGGCATATGCACACATTCAAAAAGCTACCGATACAGGTCCCTAGCAAAAAGACCAGAAAGGGCCAAGTAAATGTTGACAGGACAATCATATCACTGACGGACTCGTAAAAAGTCGAAATTCATGTTTTTGATAGTAATTTCTCAATAAAAATCGCGTTACTGTCATTACAAGCGAAGCGAAGCAATCTCTTCCATAGCAAGGAGATGGAAAACAAATGACCATGGGGTTAAAAATGAAATATTCAGGTGGTTTCAACTTTTCCAAACTTACTTGGCAGGACACAAGGCTTCAATCGATCCTGTTTGACCAAGTCCAGATAATTTTCTCTTACTTCCTCTAACTGAGATATACCCTTTAGAAATCGTGAGTATATACTATAGTATTCTGTTTGGTCAGGCTCAAACCTCACCTGAACAAATTCGAGACCGACTCCTGACTTCGCCTGGTCTAGATGCTGCACATAACCCTTAAGAGCAATTACTCCAACTACCGGCAATTCAACCAGCAAGTCAGTGATAAACCCTGCAGACATGGAGGAATCTACCACTACATAACATCCATCTAACGAGATGTTGAAAGTATGTCCCGATATATTGAACTCTGGGAAATATACACGGAAATTCGCTGAATAACGGGATCCTTTTCGCCTTTCACGCATGATAATCCTCCTGGAATAGATACCTGCTTGCTATTTATAGAAATTACCTGTTAAATATTTATTCTACTCTTCGGATAGTATGAAGCGCGAGACAAATTTCTTTCAAAAAGAGCCTCAAAAGGTTCAATTCAAAATTGTGCCTGAACGGCTTTTCCGTTCAGGCACTAATTACCTGTAGTAGCAGGATCCGGCAGTATTGATGAAGTATCTCTTTTTAGGATAGGGTCCTTGGACCAACGTCTGCCAACACTTTCTTTTACAGTAAAGTTTGCAGGAGGAACGAGTACAGGTAAGACCCTCACATGTTGTACTTTAATAGTATCTCTTGCCATACATTCTCCTGCCCATTCACCATCAAGCTGTACAGGAAGATTCTGTTTCCCTATGATTTTTACAGAACAGGCCTGGTAAGTGACTCTAGGACCTTGGAGAGAAGCAACGCGACCTCTCAATAGCAACTCGAGATATGCTCTGACGGTGGGAATGACATAGGCCTCTAATTTCCCATCGCTCCAGCAAGACACGGATGAAAGAGACCCGCCCCCTGCATAGTGTCCGATATTAGAAAGAATCAAAGTAGCATGGTCCTTTAGCCTGATTTGATTTATATTCCCCTTTTTATCAAAGAAACATACATCCATCTCAGTCGAACCAAACTTGAGTTTAATCGAAAGTATATATTTCAGGCCAACAGCAACATGAAGAAACTGATTCCATCTCTTTCCAAAATAATGACAAAAACGTTTCATGCGTAATTGTGAAACAGACTCTACTATCCTTGCATCCAGGCCAAAACCTGCATAGCCTATAAATTTAGAGTCCTCTCCGCATGACCAGAGATCCATTGCTTCAACCTTTCCGGCACTAATCCCCGACCAGAAATAATCAAGGCTACCCTGATTCCATACTTCCCACCAGCCCAGGCTTCTGGCCAGATCGTTTCCTGAACCAAGTGGCAGGATGGCAAGTGGTGGGGGCCTATCAAGGGTACCAAGTATGCATGCAACTGCTGATACGGTGCCATCACCCCCTGCAACCACAATCAGGTCACGGCCTGAAGCCAAGGACAGCACCTGAGTCTCCAGATGTTCAGGATCAGTGAAGACAATATGCTTGCTAAGACCTCGGACATGCAGGCTACGCTCTAGTTCAGCGACAATTTTTTTTCCTGCATGGGCCCCAGCTACGGGATTTATAAAAAAAAGACAATTCATAATTCCTTGGGCATCCTTCATTCATCAGTTTACACTTTTTTCGAAAAAGCGTGTATTATCGAATTGAATGCCGATGTCGAAACTAGAAATTCGAAATTAGGTAATACATCTACATCTTTGTGTTTTTCCCAATTTCAAATTTCAAATTTCATTGCCAAAATACAAGATCAACAAAGTGTGAACTACTTTTGATCTGTCGTGAAGGATGCCATTCCTTGCTAGAATAAGCTTAAATAATTAGATTAGAAACAAAAAAATGCCTATGGAACCTAATAATTTTCGCATTCTGGTAGTAGACGACGAAATATCCTTGACAGCTTTCCTGAACCGAATCCTTACTCAGGCAGGCTATCAAGTAAAGCCCGCCAACAGCGGCATCAAGGCCCTTGGCACAATTGGCGACTTTTCTCCTAACCTTGTAATCACAGACCTCAAAATGCCAGATATCAGCGGCCTCGACCTCTTGAAAAAGGTACGATCAGAAAGGCCGGAAATCGACTTCATAATACTTACAGCTTATGCGACTGTGGAAAATGCTGTGGAGGCTATGAAGGAAGGGGCTTTAGACTATCTCATAAAGCCCCTCAAAGATCCGGATGAATTAAGGATAGCAGTATCCAGAGTAGTGGAGCGCCAGACCCTCATGGCGGTAAATACTCTATGGAGAGATCAACTTGCCGAAGGTCTCCCGCCTACCGATGTCCTTTTTGCCGGTATGGAGAAGGTATGGAGAGAAATACAGCATGTGGCCAAGACAGACGCCACTGTATTACTTCAGGGAGAAAGCGGTACTGGAAAGAGCCTTGTAGCTAAAGCTATTCATCATTTGAGCGGGCGAAAAGGTCCGTTTGTAGAGCTTAATTGCGCTGCAATACCTGAAACCCTTATTGAGTCTGAACTCTTTGGACACGAAAAAGGCGCGTTTACCGGAGCTATCAAGACCAAGAGGGGAAAATTCGAACTTGCTCAGAATGGGACCATATTTCTGGACGAGATAGGGGAAATGCCCCTATCTGCTCAAGCAAAGTTGCTGCGAATACTCCAGGAAAGGGCATTTGAAAGGGTAGGAGGTACTACCACTCTCAATACCAGCGCGAGAATAGTTGCCGCCACCAACCAGGATCTGATGGCTGGAATACGTGAAAAACGCTTTAGAGAAGACCTTTACTATCGTCTGAATGTTTTTCCAATTATGCTTCCCCCTTTGAGAAAGCGCCTTGAGGCGATACAGGTGCTGACTAACTATCTTGTCCAGTCAATATCTATGCGGGTAGGGAAAAAGGTCTCTGAAATATCAAATGACACCTTAAAGCAGATAAAATCCTACGAATGGCCTGGTAATTTGCGGGAACTACATAATGTCATTGAGCGAGCCATTATTTTAAGCCAGGACTCCAGGCTGACACTTCCTCCGTTAACAACCTCACTTATCGAGATTAAGCCTGAATCAGCCACTAGACGGCTTCGCAATATACGAGACCTGGAAAAAGAAGCCATTGAGACAACCATCAAGGAAACAGGTGGACATAGACGTAAGGCAGCAAAAATATTAGGTATTTCAATTAGAACACTGCAGTACAAGCTGAAGGAATATGGCCTTCTAAAATAGATGGCACGATATTTGCTTTTAATATATAAACATAAACGGATAACGATTAGGAAAAATTTTTTATCCCTCCCAACCCTCCTCTCCCCGAAGGCCTTTTTGGAATTCTTCAAAAAGGCCTTCTTTTATATTGTCACGTCCTTCTCCGGAGTCTTCCAGGAGGGCTCCAAAAACCACGGCCTATTCACATTCCCAGATATATATAAAATATGATTAGTCCCGAATAAGAAGCTGAATATCCATTAGAAATACCGGATGGTAACCAGGCAAAGTTAGTGCAAAAATTGCATGAACTAAATGCAAAAATTGCATGAACCTGCAAAAATTGCATATTATATCAATGGCTACCGCCTTGATCTTCTTCGCCTTGCTACGCCTCAGTCTTTCCCGGAAGGGCTCCAGAGTATCGCCACCCTTGCCTTGTCCCACAAATATTACGGCCCCAGTGCCAAAATCCAGCACTATTGTCAGGTACCTGTGCCCCTTAGATCTCATTAAAGGTACGCAATCTGCATACATTCTCTCGAGCAATCTTAAGAAACAAAAATAGTGCAAGCATTTCCCCAAAGTCGACTGGAGACACGGTAAGTAGCTATGAGTGTCCATAGGGCAATTAAGCCAAAAGCCGCTCACACCTCATTTTTTTTCTTATTTGCTATTCTGTTATTGACCAATGCTAACCCTGCTCATGCCAGAAATATTGGTTATGACGAAAATACAGAGATAGTAGTCAGGGGAACTATCAGAAAGTGCGCGGTAAGACCGTATATGAAATTACAGTGCTTTAATCTTCAGTCCAGATACCGATTTTTCAGGGTTATCGTGGCTCCGCGATGGTTTGTTAGGCGAATTAATCTTAAGCTCAATGATGGAATAAACGTTGAAGTAGTTGGATCAAAATTCTTCGGCAGAGATGGATGCCTATGTCTATTAGCAAGATCCCTGAAGTTTCTCCCCTCAGGTAGAAAAGTTGTACTGAGAGACAGGACCTGCAAGCCTGTCTGGCAAAATTCCTGTTTGCGAGAATCCTCCTGTTTGCGCATTTTTTATAAGTCCCCGTAATTAATTACAGATTTCTATATATGTCCTTTTCTGATTCTTCTTATTATCGTAGCCAAATCCTATCCAAACGGAACGGTATTTCTTTCTCAACCCTGAGCTATCTGAGCAAAAAAATTGCTGATAACCTCAGAGGGCTTGATGAATACATGACCAGCAGGGTGCCACTTATTTATGTATCTTTCAGGAGCGAAGTAGATACACATCAACTCATCAAAGAAAGGCTGAATAGCGGACTTGAAGTGGCGATCCCTAAGACAGATGTCACAAACAGGGGGCTGGAAACCTATCTCTTGAGGAATTGGGAAAAAGACCTCAGACCCGGAGCTTACGGAATACTGGAGCCGGATGTAAAGGTGGCCTCATTAATACGACCATCCCAAATAGACATGGTAGTGGTTCCCGGCAGTGTATTTGACCGCAAATGCGGTCGATATGGATACGGAGAAGGATACTTCGACCGTTTTTTATCTATAGAGGCCCCACAAGCCCTTCGCATAGGACTTGCCTTCAGCCTTCAGGTCCTTCCGGAAATTCCCCTGAAAACCCATGACCAGAGAATGGACATTATCGTAACAGAAAATGAGATACTGCGGTGCAATCGCAGAGCAAATTCATGAACGTTTGCTTCCACTAAGCAAACGTGTCCCTGCCCAGTTCCCTTAAGGCATTCAGTCCTTCTCTGCTTCCCAAAGCAACAACTATATCACCACCCTTTATAACATAGCCAGGGTCAAGAGATAATATCATCTCGCCCGTAGACGGTTGAACCGCCAGTACTGTAACACCTAGCTTCTGCCGCAAAGCAGCATCCAACAAGCTCACACCATCCAGCGAGGATTTGAAACCTATCTCCACCTGCTCAATACTGAGGCCAAAGGCAGACGAATGGACTGCCAGGTCCAAAAACTCTGTCACAGTGGGTTGGAGCACTGCAAGGGCCATACGCCGTGCTCCTATCTCATATGGAGAAATGACTCGATCCGCTCCTGCCTGGATCATCTTGTTTTCCGCATGGGCGTCATCTGCTCTGGCCACGATCGACAGCCCGGGATTCAGCGATCTAGCTGTGAGAGTGATGTACACGTTATCCGCGTCAGTACTTAATACGCAGATAATTCCTTTTGCCCGCTCAACACCTGCCTGAATCAGGATCTCGTCATGGGTCGCATTGCCGGTTACATACAAAAGATTATTTATTTCTATGTTCTGTATAACAGAAGGATTATTTTCTATTACCACCAAGGGATACTGTCGCTCTCTAAGTACCCTGCATATTGACATTCCAATTCTTCCGTAACCACAGATGATAAAGTGTTGTTTCAGTTTGGAAATGGTCTTTTCCATTTTCCTTTTTCCCAGGAGTCCCTTAAGATGTCCCTCTATAACTGCCCCTGCCAATATCCCAAGGGCATAGAAAAAAAAACCTACGCCCATGGCAATCAGCAAGGCAGTGAATATTCGCCCTGCCGGACTTAAGGGGTGAACCTCATCATAACCGACAGTAGTCAGTGATATGGTTGTCATGTAAATGGCATCAAGGATATTCCAGTCCTCGATGATCACATAACCAGTAATGCCAAGTATCCAGAGTCCAATGAGAAGTGCAGCTACTGTTAGTAGCCTGCGTTTGCCATACATCCTTCCTTACTTCATGCGTACTGATCTTGAAAGGACCTTGCTAAAATTCCTTAATCCTAACTGGTAATCAGAGGGCAGGTGCACATGGATAGCTCTAAACCGGGCATCAGAAAGGGCCTCGAAGTCTCCAACCGCTTGGGCAAACTGGATATGCCAGAAAGAGACACCGAAATCCGGGATCTCCGGATAGTCCTTTGCCCTTTTTCGAGTAAAGATCAAAAAAGCTGCGGAACTGGGACCGCCTTTGTAAATCTGACCTGTAGAATGGAGATACCTCGGGCCATAGCCCATGGTCGTAGCGCATCCTCTCTCCTCTCTCACAAAATAGCGCATCTCCCCTATTATTGCTTCCATCTCCGGATCATAGGGCAAATAAGGGAGAAATGCCAAATAGCCCCAGGTCGGCAAGACATGGAATATGTCTCTCACGGCCCTTGGAAGACTCTTCATGGACGCGGCCAGCATCTCTGAAGCCCGGAAATGAATTTGACTGTTTGGATCTACCCAGAATTTTATGGGCATCTTGCCTCCGGCGCGATAGACATCGAGGATTGCTCCGGTCTTTTCTTTTGAACGTCTGACATCCGGTTCATCAAAGGCATTAACGCCCAAAAAATGAGAGGCCAGGGCAGTCGCCATCTCCCATAGGAAAAACTGGGCTCCCAGGTCATACAAATCATCAAACCACAACTCATAGACGGGAAAATCGGCCTTCCGTAGCTCTGACACAAAATCTTCCAAAGAGTCCTTTCCCTGGATCCCTTTTATCCTCAGGTAAACAAAAATACGTTCTCCACCATAAAATCCAGGAATCCCGGTGGATTCGCCAATAATGGGAACCAGACCCCTGGTCTCTTTGCCAGTACTCTCTGCCACAAGCTGCTCCAACCAGAGGCCAAAGGCCTTGATGGGTAAATCAGCTAAGATGGTCAGTTTGTCCCTGCTTTGGACCCCGAACTCCCCCAAGAATTCTCCCAGCTTATATCCCGGATTTATATCCAATGGTATGTCCGGGCCACATTTATTGACCATCTCTTCAGCCCTTTGGAGGATCCTGCCAATATCCATCCCCAGCAATGCCGCCGGGACAAGTCCGAAGTAAGAGAGTGCTGAATACCTTCCTCCTATGTCAGCAGGATTAAGAAAGATCTTCAAAAAACCATGCTCATTCCCAAGCTTTTCCAAGGGAGTTCCAGGGTCTGTAATAGCCACAAAATGCGATCCAGGATCAGATACCCCATTCTCCAATAATGGCCAAAGGTAATTAAACGTGGCATTAGGTTCCAGTGTAGTACCGGATTTGCTGGCCATTAAAAATAGTGTTGAGTTCCAATCTCCACTCCGGATGACATTCTCCACCTCATCAGGATCGGTTGTGTCCAGTACCTTCAGTGTGGGAAATCCTTCTTGAGACCCGAATATTTGACTCAAAACCAGAGGGCAGAGACTGGATCCTCCCATGCCAAGCAGCACTATCCTTTTGATGCCTCGCTGCCTTATATCTCGTGCGAAATCTACTATTTCTCCCTGGACTTCCCTCATCTTTGGAATAACATCCAGCCAGCCAAGACGATCTGTGATCTGCTTGTGAATCTTCGGATCCTTGGCCCAAAGAGACGGATCCTTTTCCCAAAAACGAGTAAGTACAGCTTTTTTTTCAACATTTGACAGATATGATGGACGACGAAACACCGTGATCCTCCTCCCAATAATTTTTTGGCCAAACTCAATTGATTGTAGAACTCTAAGTCATATACTCCGGTACTGCAAATAATTTATGATTCCGCTGAAAATACCCCATCTGCTATGTTGCATAAGAGCTGAAAGCCTGAAGCTGAAAGCTGAAAGGAGTTGATTACGATAGCTCTTTGAGCTTTGACCTTTGAGCTGATTTCAGTGCCTTGCACCTGCCTGCCGGCAGGCAGGTCTGAGGCATTTTCAGCAGAATCATATTTCAGGATTTTTTGAGTTTAATCATTTATGTTGTATAAATCCTAGGTTGAGCGGTTCAACGTTCAAGGTTCACGGTTGAAGAGCCCTAAGTACCTGATATCAAAAGGATGATACCTCAATAGAGACGACACGCATGTTTCACCCAATGGGTGAAAGAGGTCAATCTGGGTATTGTGCTTTAAAGTAATGTATATCAATACCTTATAACCTTTGAACCTTGAACCAATCACTTTAGATAAATGTATTACTTTTTCTGTATGTAGATGACACAATATCAAGAAATGGTAGATTTTTTTCTTGCAGGACTTTATATTAATAATTTGAGAGTCCAAAGTTCTCTCGTCATGCCGGACTTGATCCGGCATCCAGATCACGGAACGTTTTGACCTGCCCACAACGCGAGCAAGCTCGCTTGCGAGGCGGGCGGGGAAGACACTGGATTCCGGCTTTCGCCGGAATGACGTGATCAGTTTTTCATTTCTTATAATTTCAAACTATTAAAGAAACTTTAGACTGTCCAGTTAATAAATATGAAAATGTTATCAAATATCTTTAATTCATTCTTGATTATCGTGTTTTTTATAAGTGTGTCAGTACTTCATGCAAAGGATGTAACTATGATCTTATCTTCTCCTGCATTTTCAGATGGTAAAAGGATACCGGTTGTTTATGCCAGACCGGCTGTGGGCGGCAAGAATATCTCTCCACCTCTTACATGGTCCGATGTGCCTGAAGGGACCAAATCCCTTGCATTGGCTGTAATAGATCCCCATCCAGTGGCCAGAAACTGGGTCCACTGGATGGTAGTGGACATATCACCAAAGACAGAAGGTTTAGCAGAAGGGGCATCCGGAAAGATCATGCCACAAAATTCCAAGGAACTTGTCAACTCCTTTGGAAAGACAGGATATGGAGGACCACAGCCCCCTTCCGGCACAGGTGATCACCCATATGTATTTACTCTCTATGCGCTGGACGTGGAAAGTCTTGACCTTCCCAAAGATACCAACCTGTCGCAGTTTCTTGAAGTCCTTCAGGGACACATGCTCGCAGAGTCGAGCTTAACCGGCTACTTTGGCCGCTGACCTGCCACGCATTCAGTTTTTAGATCAAACAGGATAGGAGTAAGATATCAAACATGACCGTAATAATTTCCAAAGGCAAAAACCCTCAAAAGGTTAAGCCCAGTTCTATCCATACCCAAGCAAACCCACACATGGGTCGCCGTATAATTTGTCCACATTGCGGAAACGAATGGAATTTTTATCAAATAGCAGAGGAAGTAAAGCTCACTACGCGGTATATCCAAAACGCAGACGGAAGTTTTACTCCTCTTAGCGATGATTCCAGGATCCTGGGAGAAGTAAAACTTTACTGTGGAGAGTGCCAGGCAGACTTGAGCGAATTCCATAGCAGATTTCTGGAGATGCTTTTTTGAATCCCAGACACCCTCCACTTATTCTCACAGACAACCGCTCTTTCAGAACACATCTTTCAGAGCTGGGTCCTGGAGATACAGTGGTCGGGCTATTGAACATCAAACCCACAGAGCAAGTCCTGTTCCTGGACCTTGTAGAACGCGGTATCCGGTTATTTCCTCCGGCACTAGCCCAGCAACTCAGCAGGTCAAAGTGCCTGCAGGCCATGGTCTATAGAAAGTGGATGGTACCCCATACCTTTGTGGCCAGAGACCGCCACGACATGATCAAACAAATAAATGTCTATGGCCGGGAAGAAATCGGATCAGTTGTCACCAAACAGAATCGCTTTAATTGCGGCCTGGGCATACACCTGTGGTCATCAATTGAACAGGCCTATAATCAGGCATGTTTTGGCTCTCTCAACTATCCCTTTGTTGTGCAACCTTATGTAGAAACAGCAATCGATGTAAGGGTCATAATAATAAGAGATTATTCCGAGGCCTATTGGCGGCGCAACCCTCACTCCTTTCGAAACAACATGTTCTTCGGCGGAGATAGCGGTGAACACGAGCTTCCATCTGATCAATGGGACCTCTGTCAAAGGGTAATGGAACGGGGAAGATTCCCCAATGCTCACATAGACCTTATGGTTACTACGGACGGAACCACTTATTTCGGTGAAATAAACCTTAGAGGAGGCCTCAAAGGAGCAAGAATCTCCGGACCAGAATATCAAGAACGAATAAAGGCTATGGAGGATGCCTTCGTTAAGTCCATAAAAGAAAACAAATATGGATAATATGTATCCCGTCAATCAGTGCTCATGCCGAATTGGCCAAACGAATACAAAAAGCTCTCACCTTTTCCGTCAAGCTTTTGAGCTGGCCGGGCAATTCCTATTATCAATTGGTCTTGAACCGCAACAAGACTGCATATGCTTGCCTCAACGGGCTGCATCATTGATTTAAGGGTGTATTTCCCATCTGTCCACTCAAGAAGCATAAGCCAGTCACCTGCCAGAGTACTTTTCTCCCCAGGCACCCCGGGAAACAACAGTTCCGGCAAGCCGTTTCCATTCAGGTCAGCAGAAATAAACCATTTCGGAAAACCACCTCCTGGTAACTGCGGAGAGACTCGATTTGAGGAAGACCAAAGCAATTGCTCTACTTCATAGACGCAAAGTTTGCCACTATAATCAATCGTACAGAGTTCCGGCAAGCCGTTTCCATTCAGGTCTGACCAGCTTGACCTGATTACAGAAAAATTCTTTGGCATTGCTATGCGCTCCCTGTACTTAAGGCCATCATGGTCAGGTTCCATAAGATAGACTTTTGACCCAAACATGACATCGGCGTCGAAACTCTGTCCCAGAAGTGACTCCTTTAAACCATCTCCGTCCCTGTCTATAAAGGCAAGCCACAAATTAATATCATCCTCTATCAGGTTGAGTATAAAATCCTGGTAACTTAACAACATTGAACGCATACCTGCTCCATCCAGCAGCGCATTTAACACTATCCATCCATGAGTTTTTACCGCAGAAAAACCAACTAGACGTCCAGGCCCACTAAACCGGTAAGAGGCAAGTTCTCCAGGGCTTCTGTAACAGCTAATATATAGGCCTGATGGCAAAAGATAGACTATCTCAGGCTCACTGTCTCCATTGAGGTCAAGGATATCAACCTGGATAGCGCTTTCGGGGAGACGTCCCACAAGACGCGCATTGCCCAAATCAAATGACCTGATGTATGTCTTAAATTTTCGGCTCCCCATGTCGTACTGGTTTTCCACATGATCTACTTCTTCAAAGATATCCGTGCTGTACTTCTGTCTTTCAGCAGCCTTTGCTCTAAAAACAGGATACTCATGCAGGAGAGCCAAATCAGGGCCATAGACCTTCAACCCATCCTGCTCTGAAGCAAAGAGTAAAACAATACCCAGTTTCTTCATTGACTGAGGATCCAGTATATCGGAAGGGACATCAGAAGGATCCAGCCAAATTAGATCTGGAAAGGCCTGTTCTAAGTCCTTCCGCAACTCATGGGCTGAGCTAATACCTGATCTGGCCACAAAGGCCGCTGCCATGTCACTGTATCGCATTGCCGGCTGTCCGACACTCAAGGGGCCCCGGGCAGTTACTACTTCGCATTCGGACTTCCTGTCTTCAGATTGTGTTACTCGAATGGTGGCCAGCGGTTTCTTAATATAACCAATTATCTCACCGTTATCGGGGTCGAGAACCGGGGCCCCTTTGCCATATACCTCAAAAAGATCCCCTGTATTCACACCATGGACCTTTCCCTTGTCCAGTATTAAGGAGTATCCAGATACTCCCGCAACCGAAGCAGATCGTGGAGCGAAGTCTTTTAGTAGTTGATCATATGAATATACAGGATATGACTTTGAATAACCTGAGACAGCCTGTAAAAGGACACAACAAATTAAAAGCCCTGCGATTATTGCATAGTGAAGGGTCTTACCAGAATAATTTGACACAGCAGAACCCCTTGAATTCAACAAAAAAAGCCCTCACCTTTTGGCAAGGGCTTATCAATCAGTCAGTCTAGCTCGCCTTATGGCGAAAAAATTAAAGACCTAGACACAACCAGTCGGCTTCGGAAGGCCAGCCATCTTACAGGCTCCCTTACCAGGGCCGGACGGGAAAAGTTCATAGACTTTCTTTAAGGGAAAACCAGTAGCCTTCGATAGAATACGTACCATGGGGGCAATGCCGTTCTTCTTGTAGTACTCCTGAAGTACATTTACAAGCGCCCAGTGTTCCTCAGTTATTTCCTCAATACCCTCTGTCGATTTCACATAGTCCATCCAGTTACGATTCCATTTGTCGATTCCTCCCAGGAGAAAACCGTCCTCGTCAATTTCAAATGTCTCCCCTCCAAAATCAAGTTCTGCCATATCATCCTCCTTAAATCAATTTGCATGATTACGAACAGCATGGTATCTCCATGCATTAAAATAAGTAAATCCATACTATAACATAAAATTTTTGTCAAGAAATCCCGTTGCCACTTTCATACAAAAACTTTTCGTATGGTATTTCTCCCTGATTAGAAACAGTTATACCCAAAAACTACTTAAAC
>JAJSZR010000053.1 GCA_030262715.1 Deltaproteobacteria bacterium | reverse complement strand
AGATGCGGGACGGAGTTAGCTTAATAGTTTAACATCATTCTCTTTTACAAATTTTTCACCTCGCTTGATGGCCTGCGAGATGGGAGGCCGGGATATACCGAAATATCGGACATAGGGGACAATTTATGCAAATTAGTGTTGGTGTATGTGAGATATGTTGTATAAGTTGGCAACGGTATCACCTATCTAAACTATTAAACTAACTCCGTCCTCCAAATCCTATAAATCCTATCAGGGGAGAAAACTGGTTGACAAATACGAAGGAATCTGGGATTCAATCGAATAACGCAGTTAAATGTCCCCCAAGACAGCACATTATTATAAAATCATGGGAATCAGAATTCCTAAAATAACCGAAAACACAAACAAAGGCACATATATGGAAACAGAAGAAATAAAAATGAAATATCCAAGCGGATTTGAGCTTGCTGTTCATATGACAAAGGAAGAGATGGAACATCATATTCGTTTGATGGCTGCACTGAAAATGTTCGAACTCGGTAAGGTTTCGTCAGGTAAAGCTGCTGAATTCGCAGGAATGTCACGGGTTGAATTCTTGGAGACCTGCGGGAGGTATCATGTCAGTGTATTCAATTATCCTGCAGAAGAGATCGATCAAGAATTAAAAAAGGATTTGGAAGCTGTAAGAAAAATGAGTAGCCAATGAGAATTGTTGCGGATACAGGACCGATCATAGCTTTAGCCAAAATCGGAAAAATCTTTCTGCTCAAAAGTATTGCTGAGGAAGTACTGATTCCTCCCATGGTATACAAAGAACTTTTTGGAAAAATTGGATCTGAATCAAATGAAATTGACAGGGCCCTAAATACCTTTATACGCTTAAAAAAGGAAATTACGCTGGACAAAGCAACCGAAATGGCTCTTGCTGATTTGGGTGAAGGAGAAAAACAGGCAATCGGACTTGCTTCCAGTCTTGGAGAAGACGTTCTTTTATTAATTGATGATCGTGCAGGAAGACGGGTTGCGGAAAAACTAAATATCGCCACTACGGGCTTGGTTGGCCTGTTAGTGGTGGCAAAAGAGATGGGTTTTGTGGAAGGTGTGGGACCACTTATTGAAGATTTGCGGCACAATGGATATTGGCTTTCTGATGATCTAATAACAACAGCAAAGAGGCTTGCGGGAGAGTAGCAAGGCTGGCCTTCATTAGTGCAGTATTTTACCCAAGAAGAAGGAATTTGAGTGACGGAGTTAGTTTAATAATTTAATTCACCTTGATTTGGCAAGTTGTTATCATAGCGGCATGCCTCGACACAGACGACTCAATATCCCCGGTGCGATTCATCATGTCATCGCCAGGGGTTTAAATCGCCAAGATATCTTTCTTGATGACTGCGACCGAAATGACTTTCTTAGTCGACCTGAAAAGAATCTTTTTTGACTGGCTGCTGCTTATTCGCACAAGTAATAGACCTCCTTGGGGATCTGATGCGGGAATCCTTCGGAAGGGATGCAAGGTTATGGTAGGCTGAGTTTG
Organism: Deltaproteobacteria bacterium; assembly: GCA_030262715.1. Taxonomy (GTDB): domain Bacteria; phylum Desulfobacterota; class Dissulfuribacteria; order Dissulfuribacterales; family UBA3076; genus UBA3076. The sequence continues at coordinate 14,526 of JAJSZR010000053.1, read as the reverse complement.
AAAATATAACGGCAACTGAAGCTGGAATGGAACTCCCGGATGCTGATTTAAAAATCGGCGTTGCCGGGAAATGGCAATACATTCAAAAGGACTTTTTCTACAGACTCGTTAGGAGCCTTGAAAAATCCAGCGTGCTGAGGTATTTTTGATTATGATCTTGAGGAGGGAACGTCAATGGTCCTAGTCGAAGCGAAGGTAGTGGACTCCACCCATCTGGAGCTCTCAAAGCCCATCGCGGCACGCCAGGGACTTAACCGTGTTTGTCTCGGTTGTCGAGTCGGGGCAAAAGGATGCCGAACGGCAGCAGTGGCTCGCCGCTTCCGCTGCGTCTCTTCAGGCGGCGTACGGCGAGTCGGAGCCAGATTATTCCGCCTCCATGGTGAGAGAGAATAATTCGGCGATTTCCTTGCCTGTGGTATCAGCACTTAACTCCATCAGGCCGTCCCAGAATTCGATGACGTGATTTTTAGGACCGATTCCGATTTTCCCACATCAGGTCTTGTTGCAGACTCCGTAATCCGTCTGGGCTTCCTCGCCGTACTGCCTCGTCAGAGGATCTTAGGTTCCATCGGTAAAATCGCTGCCGAGCGGCATGCCCGCTTGCTCAGAAATCTCGGCGAGCATCTGATGGCTAACCTGGAAGAAGCTCCCAACCAAGCAATCGACGCCGACACGCAATAAGCCGCGCTTTTCGAGCACATTGCGTGCGGGGTTTGTTGGTTAGGCTTCCGTTGGATAAGAATTATGACCAAAATTAGTAAGTCAGAAAAAGTTCCGAAGCAAATGAAGGCTAAATTCGATGCTATCGTGATGCTTACAGAGACATTTTGTAATGAACATTTGAATGAGGAATATGCACAATTAGCCCGCCAAGCAGTTGCTGCTCTATGTCGTAAACGTCCTTCTCCTCTAATGCAAGGCCGCGTCAATACTTGGGCCTGTGGTATCGTATATGCCTTGGGGTACGTCAATTTCCTGTTTGACAAGAGTCAGGAACCCTATATGAGTGCTACTGATCTATGTGAGGGATTTGGTGTCAGTAAAAGTACTGGCTCTGCTAAATCAAAAGCAGTTCGTGACGCCTTAGATATGGTACAGATGGACCCGAATTGGTACTTACCAAGCAAAATAGATGATAACCCCATGGCATGGATGATTATGGTAGATGGTTTCGTTCTTGATGCACGGACGATGCCTCGTGAAGTACAAGAAGTTGCCTATCGGAAAGGGCTAATTCCGTATATACCGGAAGATAAAGAAGGATGAAAGTGGTGTGTGCAAAGGTAGTCTGCCATTTGAGGTGACCAGCCCAACTATGGAATTCAACCGACCGGAAACAGTGTATACTAAATTTTGAGTCAGTGCCCCGTATCAAGTTTCGTGGTTTTCCAACGTCAGTATCTCGCATGTTTCCGGCGTGTGGATCCCTACGTTGTTGCAAATGGGGATACGACACCAGTTACCTAATAGCAAATCAAAAGTCGCAGGAAAAGGAGAATCAAATGAAATGTAATGTAGGAAAAACAGATCAAATCATAAGGCTAATTCTTGGGGCTGGCATTATTGTAGGCGGGGTTTATTTTCAATCATGGTGGGGAGCAATAGGTGTTGTTCCAATTCTTACGGCTGCCATAGGTTGGTGTCCCGCTTACTTGCCTTTTGGTATATCGACGTGCAAGAAGTAATCTTGTGTGAACTGCGGGACATTATTGACCCCGGTTAAGTAAAAGCAAAGACCGTTTAACAGGGCAGGCTAGATTGAATAAGTGTCATAACGGTATGAGCAAATAGCTGATTGGCAGAAGGAGGTTAAATTACATACTTTTCGGTTATCCCAATAACTGAACCTTTATCTCCCTCCCATTCCCGCACTTTTTTCAATATATGGGTGGATATAATGAATATAAGACCTCCTATGCTTTCCACGGTATCATTCTGTAATTTTGACGGATTGCAACGTAGCGCATCTCCTAAGGCCCTTAGTTTCTTTACTTCAAGATATAGCACATTGTATTCTTCCGGTGTCATCTCGGAGAAAATCTCCCCTATTTGGTCTTTCTTTCAGATGCCTCAAACATTAGACCTCAAATTCCTCAGATTCAGGGACCCAAATCCCTCGCCAATTATCCAGCTTCCCCTTGAGGGCGTCAACCTGAGCCGATACCCATTGTTTGGCCTCATCAGGATTGGGCAAGGTATTACTGATAATGCTTTGTGTACCCTGTCCTATGTTCCATGTTTCATACGAGGGATTCTCAGATGCCGGCTTAAAGACATCAACTGTTGGGAAATCCCCTGAGTCTGTTATCCTAATGGTTACCTTAATGGATCCGTTAGCTTCCTTCATGTATTCGGCTTGCAACTTCATTTTTCTACCTCCTCTATAGATAACTTAAAGACAACATAGTCCGTTTCCGCATTTGTTCTCGATAGATTGCTTTTCAGGGATTGACAGGAAATCGCTTTTCAGGGATTGGGGAGAAGATAGCCAGTAATCGCTTGATCGTGGGTTGAATACCTCCCCAACACCCCCTTTCTCCAATTCCTAACCTAAACAAGTTTTTTATCAGGCTCAAAATAGAATGTCAAGGGATAATGATGACTGGATATTTCATATAAGATACGTGAATTGCGGGACATTATTGACCCCGGTTAAATAAAAGCAAAGTCCGTTTAACGGGGCAGGCTAGATTGAATAAGTGTGATAATGGTGTGCGCAAAAAGCTGATTGGCAGGAGGCGGTATGCCGAGACAGGCCAGGATCGATTTGCCTGGGACCTTACATCATGTTATTGTCAGGAAAAGCACAGAATCGTTGATGACAGAGTAGATCGAGATAATTTCGTCTCGCGTATGGGACAGGTTGCTCATGAGACCGAGACGGTTATATATGCCTGGGCATTAGATTTGTTAGGAATATTTATACCAGATTATACCAAAACTAAACAACCCTCGTCTATAAGATGAGGGGTTCTATGTCGGGTTGATTAAAATCAACTGTTTTTGTCATGCCGGACTCGATCCGGCATCCAGGAGTCCCAAGAATCTTATTCACTGGATTCCGGCTTTCGCCGGAATGACAAGTCGCTTGGCGACAACGTAAAACTTGCTTCGACTGAAGGCGAGGGGTTTCAACCATCCCCGATAGGGACACTAATCACGGAGTAGTCGTCCCTTATCACTCCGTGATCAAATACCCGGATTCTCTACCAGGTCTACCGAAACCAGTCTTGATACCCCTTTATCCTCCATAGTAACTCCAAAAAGGACATCAGCAATCTCCATCACCTTCTGATTATGAGTAACAAGCACTACCTGGGACTGCTCTGATATCTTTTTTATGAACCGGTTAAATCGTACGGTATTGGCTTCATCAAGTGCGGCATCTACTTCATCCAGCAGGCAGAAAGGACCGGGTTTTATGAAATAGATGGCAAGAATCAAGGCCATCGCAGCCAATACCTTCTCCCCCCCTGAAAGTAGATTCAGGTACTGGATTCTCTTTCCGGGGAGCTGTATCAAATAGTCTATCCCCGAATTGAGTATATCGTCAGATGAGGTCAATTTCAGTTTAGCACTCCCCCCTTCAAAGAGTAAAGGAAAGACCCTGGAAAGGCTCTCATTCACTGAATCCAGGGCCTCCTTGAACCGGGTCCTGCAGGTACGATTGATCCTGCTTATGGCCTGTTCGAGGTCTTCGATTGAGCTGATAAGGTCGTCTTTCTGGGAATTGAGATAGTCCCATCTGTCCTCAAGCTCCCTGTATTCTTCAACAGCGGCAAGGTTCACAGACCCAATGCGATCTATCTTGCGGGCTATCTCACTGATCCGGTCCTTTGCCTCATCAGGAGAAAATGGAGAAATGCGCCATTTATCACAGAATTCTTCTATATTGGCCTGGTGGTGATCCCAGGCTGTTTTTTTCAGATACACAAGGGCCTGTTCCACTTCGGAAAGGACGAGTTCATTTTGATGGACCTGCTCTTCAATATCTCTGAGCCGGGTCTGCAAATCATTGACCTTGCCCTGCAATCCGGCAACAGCCTGCCGGGTCTTATCGTATTCCGTCTCGGCCTTTTCCAGATGCCTTTTTTCAATCAGGACCTCGTTCTCCTTGGTCTCAACTTTCACACGCACATCTTTTAGGGAACCGGTCCTGTCCTCAAGCCGGACTGCCAGGTCCTGCTTTTCTGCCAGCATCATTTCCCGGTCCCGGGATACCTGGTTCTTTCGGTCAGCAAGCCTTCCAAGCTCCTGCTCCCTCTCTTGAAGCTGAGTCTGAACGCGGGCCATTTTTATTCTGTATTCCTCAAGGACCTTTCTCCTGCGGGCAAGCACCTGTTCCTGCTGTCTCAAGGCATCCTCACGGCCTTTTATATGCCCCTCAGCTTCAATCCTGGCCGAAACGGCAACTTCAATAGCCTCCTCCAAACCTTCAAGGGATACCTCTACATCAAGTATCTCCTCTTCGGCCTCTTCGATCTCTAAATCTATGCGTTGTGACCTTTCTCTTTCAGCCTCGATTTCCCTGAGCAAGCTGTCCCTTTCCTTTTTATGGCCAGCCAGGTCTTCAGAAATACGGCCCTTTTTTTCATTGACTTCCTTGAGCCCGGTCTCAGCCTCTGAGAGCCCTTTGCTTATCTCATCTTCCTCTATACGTATCTGCATTGAAGATTCATGAAGTTCATTTTCACGTACAGTTAATCCGGAAACCTCAGCCTTTCTTGCAAGTATTCCTGAAGATGCCTTGTCTTTGTCCCCAAAGACCAGCTCACCCCATGGGGTAAGGATCTCACCATCCGAAGTAATATAAAAAAGGGCTTTATTGTCAGTATTGCGGATATTAAAGGCAGTTTTCAAATCCGGCACGACTTTCCAATGGACAAGGATATCAGCCACGACCTTGTTAACAGGATGTCCGGCTCTGACGAACTCAAGAAGTGTATTATCCCCTGTCTCTTCCGCCTTGCTGTGCTCTTTGCCGGGTATAATCAGACTCGCCCGTCCCGACGGCTGGTCCTTAAGAAAGGAAATAGCTGGTTCTTTCGGTCAGCAAGCCTTCCAAGCTCCTGCTCCCTCTCTTGAAGCTGAGTCTGAACGCGGGCCATTTTTATTCTGTATTCCTCAAGGACCTTTCTCCTGCGGGCAAGCACCTGTTCCTGCTGTCTCAAGGCATCCTCACGGCCTTTTATATGCCCCTCAGCTTCAATCCTGGCCGAAACGGCAACTTCAATAGCCTCCTCCAAACCTTCAAGGGATACCTCTACATCAAGTATCTCCTCTTCGGCCTCTTCGATCTCTAAATCTATGCGTTGTGACCTTTCTCTTTCAGCCTCGATTTCCCTGAGCAAGCTGTCCCTTTCCTTTTTATGGCCAGCCAGGTCTTCAGAAATACGGCCCTTTTTTTCATTGACTTCCTTGAGCCCGGTCTCAGCCTCTGAGAGCCCTTTGCTTATCTCATCTTCCTCTATACGTATCTGCATTGAAGATTCATGAAGTTCATTTTCACGTACAGTTAATCCGGAAACCTCAGCCTTTCTTGCAAGTATTCCTGAAGATGCCTTGTCTTTGTCCCCAAAGACCAGCTCACCCCATGGGGTAAGGATCTCACCATCCGAAGTAATATAAAAAAGGGCTTTATTGTCAGTATTGCGGATATTAAAGGCAGTTTTCAAATCCGGCACGACTTTCCAATGGACAAGGATATCAGCCACGACCTTGTTAACAGGATGTCCGGCTCTGACGAACTCAAGAAGTGTATTATCCCCTGTCTCTTCCGCCTTGCTGTGCTCTTTGCCGGGTATAATCAGACTCGCCCGTCCCGACGGCTGGTCCTTAAGAAAGGAAATAGCCTTATCACATGCCTCCATGTCAGGGACTACCAAGGCCTGAATTCCGTGTCCGAGGGCGATCTCCACTAAATGTTCCCAGCCCGGCTCTACTTCCAAAAAATCAGCAAGTACTCCCAGTGTGGGAACATCGGAGCCGAGCAATTTGTTAGTTGCCCTGCTGAAGCCCTCACCCGAGGCATCGATGGTCTTCAGTGCATTAAGCCTGGCCCTGCACGATGCCAGTTCCGAGTCTGCTTCATGCCTTTTTCCCACAGTGGCTGAAAGACGGCTTCTCAGATGAGAAACAGCACTTTCAAGTGCTTTTCCATCATGAGACAGGGAATCCAATTCAGCCCTGGTTTCCTCTACCTTCTCTTGTTGCCCTTTCAGATCACCTTCCAGATCCTTTACATGCCCTGATATACCCTGCAACTCATTCCGTCTCTGGTCCAGACGGTGCCTGAGTCTATCCTTCCTGTCTTTCAAGCCATTGCGCTTACTGTCCAGCCTCGCATGCCTGGCTGCCGCATCGACGAGTTCTACCTTCACTGCCTCAAGAGATTCCCTCACCTGGTCCCTAATTGCCTTTGATTCCTCTATCCCATTTTCCCGGTCGGATATCTCAACCAGGTAGGATGACTCCTCTGTCTTGAGGGTCTCGATATCTTTCTTAAGCCTTTCACGGCCGCGTTCTATCCATGCCCCCTTTTCATCAAGCTCCATCAATGTCTTCTCGGCGGATTGCAGCCTGTTTTCTTCCTTAATCAAGGACTTGTCATGCTGCGAGGCCTCTTCCCTTAGCTCCTGAAGGCTGTCTTCCGCATCAGCCAGGCCCTTACGAATCACAGCTAAGGCCTCTTCCGCCTCTAGAACTTCCAGCTCGAGCCTTTCCCGATCGGCGACATTTTTAGAAAGCTCCGCCTGTACACCGGACAGGTCGGCGGAGAGATTGTCTCTCTCTTTTTCCAGATCCGTCCTTCGTCCTGACTCAGCAAACCATACATGGGCAATGAGCGCCTGATCCAGTTGGTCCTGCTCTCTCCGCAACTTCAGATAGCGCCTGGTCCTCTTTGCCTGTCTGGAGAGAAATTTGCGTTGACGTTCTACCTCGACCAGGAGGTCTTCCAGCCTCTCAAGGTTTTGTTTTGTCTGAACCATGCGGCGCTCGGCCTCGCTACGCCTGGCCCTGAACCTGGAGATACCTGCCACCTCCTCAATCAAGAAACGACGATCTTGTGGTACCATGTCAATAAATGCACTAACCTGACCCTGATCCAAAATGGAGTAAGCCCTGGTACCAACCCCTGTATCCATAAAGAGGTAGTGGATGTCCTTCAGCCTGCAAGTCTTGCCGTTAATACGATATTCAGTGTCCCCTGACTTGTGGATACGACGCATTATTTCGATCTCAGGGGTATTTTCATACCCCGGTGGTGGAAAAGAACCTTCGTTTTCCACGACCAAACGGACCTCAGCCAGACCTGTTTGCCCGTCATTATTTCCATTGTAAAGGATGTCATCCATTCTCTTGGCCCTGAGCATGCTGGGGCTTTGCTCCCCCAGTACCCACCTGATGGCGTCAACAATGTTGGACTTGCCGCACCCATTAGGGCCGACTATGCCGATAACACCCTTGGTGAATGACAGTTTTGTGCGCGCAGGAAAGGATTTGAAGCCAAAGAGTGTCAGGGAATTAAGCCGCATAATCTATCTATACCGGATATCTTTCAGCCTTAGCTCGAGTTGCTTTCGCCCCTGCCATACATTGATACAAGGCATGCAGGCAAGCTCAAGCTCCTCCCAGGGAAGCCCCACCTTATCTCCGTGTCCCCATCCTACCAGATCCATTTTTCCTCTCATATACTCATTTTGCAGACCGGTCCGGGGGGTAAGAGTAAGCTTCAAGTGGCCATTTCCAACAACTGTTGACCTGTGGACCGAGAAATCCCGGACTGCAAACAGAGGGGCTGGATAACCTGCACCAAAGGGCTCCAGATGCTCATAGAACCGGGAAAAGCCCGGATCAATTAGTTCCTCAATACAGGTTGTGCAATCAACCATAAGCCTGGGACTGATGTCGTTATGCTCCAGAACCGAGGCCACGACCTTTTGAAATGCTTCAGAGAATCCTTCTACAGAATTGGAGGGCAACCGCATCCCGGCAGCAGCCCTGTGCCCGCCAAAGGAACTGAGGTGGCCGGAACAGGCACAAAGAGACTCGTAGAGATTAAGTCCTTCAGGACTGCGGCCCGAACCATGGGCCTCATCTCCATCCAAGGCAAAGAGAATCACGGGCCTGTGGAATTGCTCTACCAGTCTGGATGCAACTATACCTATAATGCCTCTTTTCCATTCAGGGCTCGACAAGACATAGGCGGATTGCTTTTCAAGGGATCGGATCTTATCTAATGCTTCATTTAATATATTTTTTTCCTCTGCCTGTCGTTCCTGATTCAGCAGGTGTAATTCGTTGGCAAGGTGCTTCGCCTCTGCCTCATCATCTGTGACGAGCAACCTGAAAGCTTTATCCGCATGAGCCATCCGTCCGGCGGCATTTATTCGTGGACCGATCCGGAAAGCAATATCCGTGGAGGTAATATCGGAATCCAGGGAACATACTGCCTTCAATGCCTTGATTCCCGGCTTGTCGGATCTACCAAGTACATCAAGTCCCGCCCGGACCAGTATGCGATTATCCTCCAAAAGCGGTACCACATCCGCCACAGTCCCCATGGCTACAAAATCCAGATATTCCTTGAGATTTGGCACCTGACCAGCGTTCCAGTGCCCAAGCCCATAAAGGCGATGTCTTAATGCCCTGACAAGATTAAAGGCTACGCCTACGCCGGCAAGTTCTTTGAAGGGAAAGGCGCAATCAGAACGCTTGGGATTCAGCACTGCCAAGGCCTTGGGAAGGGAATCAGGGGGTTCGTGATGGTCGGTGATAATGACATCCATCCCAAGCTCTCCTGCCAGGGCGACTGCTTCACTGTCCGATATGCCGCAATCAACTGTAACCAGAAGCTTGCAGCCTCTGGATGCGAGATTCCTTAACGCTTCCGCATTAAGTCCGTAGCCCTCGTTCTCCCGGTGGGGGATATGGACTGTTACCTTTAGTCCAAGTCTCTCAAGAAATTCGAAGACTAAGGCTGCGGAGGTTACACCGTCGACATCATAATCACCAAATACAGCCACCTGTTCCTTTTGAGCTACTGCCTTGACCAGCCGGTCGACAGCCTTGTCCATGTCCATCATCTTCCAGGGATCGCTGAGGGATTTCAGCGCGGGGCTGAGGTGTTGGGCAACGGCCTCCGGCGTACTTATCCCGCGTTGATATAGAAACTTGGCAATAATGCCCGGGATCCCTGACTTTCTGGCAAGTTCATCAACTGCCAACGTATTCAGGGAGGCAAAATCCCACGGCTGTTCGAGAATCACGGAATTCATGGTCATGAGCCTAATCAGGCCTTGCAAGACTGTCAATTTGTTCCGTACAGAAGATATACCTCGTCGTAACCGTTCTCAAGGTCCTTGTGCACCAGGTCAATGACAGGATCCAAGGGCATTTCCATCTGCCGTGTTAAGCGTCCTTGAGCCGGTTAATAGCCAACCTCAACCCACACCTTTCCGAAATTTCCCGGCACGGTTCCACAAACGGGGGTAAACAGCGTATATCTTGCGTTTGTCATGTTTGCCCGGTCATCAGCTCTAAAATGGAAAAAGGATATCTATACCGTATTTTTCTCGATGCGGATTTGGCCACGCTCGAGTCAAGGGTTCCGGATTTCAGCACGCGAGGTCTCGCAAAACGACCGGACCAAAGTTTTGCTGAATTGTTTGACGAGTGCTTTGCACTCTACACTGAGCACGCAGACATCACGATCAAGTGTGCAGGACTGACTCAAGAGGATGTGTGTGCGAGAATTATTGAAGAAACAGGAAGCTAACCACGGCGTGAAAAGGACGCGCGAAGACGTGCGCCTCTGACGCCGACCGTTCGGTCCGGAGAATAACGATTGACACAATCCATCTGAGGTAGTATGTTGGTAGCATGAAAGTCAAGACATCTATCACACTATCGGAGGAAGTACTTGAGACTATCGATCTGCACATCGGAAAGTACAGAAGTCGATCGGAGTTCTTAGAGACAGCGGCTCGCAAATTTATTGCCCAATTGGTACGAAAGGAAGCTGACCGGCGTGATCTTGAGATCATCAATCGTCGTGCGGATTCGCTCAACGCTGAGGCAGAGGATGTGCTCACTTATCAGGTCCCTCTGTGAGACGCGGCGAGTTGTACAGAGTCAGGCGACCCTCGTCGCGTGATCCGAAAAAGTACCGTGTGTTCGTCATCGTTAGTCGCCAGATTCTGATCGATTCCCGATTCTCGACAGTTATTTGTGCCCCTATTTACACGGCCTACGAGGGCCTCTCAACCCAAGTTGCCGTTGGAATCGACGAAGGTCTGAAGCATGACAGCAGCATTCACTGCGACGAACTCATCAGTCTGCCGAAGTCCATGTTGACAAACTACGTCGGTAAGCTCCCTTCCGAGAAGCTACACCTTCTTGAGAGGGCTCTGGAAATTGCTCTGCAACTGCACGATGAATAGAAAGACCGAACAAGGCAAATTCAGCCTGTCATTAGTACTCGCTGCCATGAAATCATGGTAGCGAAAGTACTAGCCGAAGGCAAGCGCCTTCGGCTAGCTGTGGCGTCTCAAGAGGGCATTATAGCGTAACTTAGGGATGACCTAGGGGAAGGGCTGTTTCCTTTTCTCAGGTTTCACGATGAACCAACTCGCCAACACGATCAAGCCGAACAGTGTATACGCGGTTGTGAACACCCACTGTGGGGCGTCGAAATAGACGAGCTTGCTCACCCAGTATATGACAAACGTGTCGGTGTACGTGGTCTCTCCCGCAGTCCTGCGGCAGGTGCTTTCCCAAAGGGTGAGGGGACACACCATACCTACCCATGATTGCACTGCTACGACTGCAATGGCGACAAGGTGAGCCACGCGGAACCCGCGCTGGCGTGTCCACGTCCAACGTCGAAACGCTCCCACCAGGATGCATCCCTGGCCCCCGAGGACAAAGGCAATAAAAAGGAAATGGACCACAAGGATAGCATCTGCCAGTATTCCCATGCTTTTTCACCATTGAGCCGGACGACCGACAAGGTCAGCCGCCGCTAACCTGGTGGGGCACTGAACTATGGAACAGCACCCAGCGATATGCGGTGCACGGCATTTCAAATTGCAACAGCACGGGTTAGCGGTCGGCTGGAGCGACTTGTGGTACGCCCGGCATGGGCGTGAACTTATGGGGTGAAAGTTCCCTGTATATGAACCCCGTTCCATCATTTTATGATGGTACCGAAAGCACTAGCTGAAGGCAAGCGCCTTCGCCTAGCTATGGCGTCTCAAGAGGGCGGAACCGCGAGGCTTCTTCATTCTATCCGCAGATTGCACAGACTAAACACGAGTCTTGTCGTATAAGTTTCTACATCTCTTTTCTTATCTGCGCTTATCTGCGCCTGCCCCGTAGCTCCGTGAGATGGTACTGGGGTAGCTCCGGAAGATGATACTGGGGTCATCTGCGGATTCTCCTGATGCATTTTTCACGTTCCATCATTTAAAGAGGTTTCGTATGAAGACAGGCAAAAAATTGCTGAGTTCATCGAGCGAATATGCCGAAAAGAAAATATCAATCCACAGGATCTGCGGATGGGTAGTCGTATAAGACATATTTGTCAGATTGGGGCACAGATAGTATATCAATTGGTAGAGATTCTTGGAATTTCACTGGCGGAAGTAGCACGCCAAGTGGGAGTTTTCACGTTTGCTATCTCCGAAGCCCTTGACAGGAAAATGAAAGATTGATTCAACTCAGTCAACAACGCAGTTTTCCCGCAGTTTTCCCTAATTCAGAAAAATCGCTTGACATAATTATAATAACATTGCAATGATATTATATTATTAAAATAATTGCATTAAAAGGTAATTATATGCACTTACATGAATTCAACCCGTGGTGGAAGACATCAGGGGTTCCAAAAGGGCTGCTCGGAAAAAGACGGGATATTTTTGACAAAATACTTTCGTTTTTTGATTACAGACAAATCATCATGCTTTTTGGACTGAGACGGGCTGGAAAGACTACCCTTATGTACCAGTTCATTGATTACCTGCTCAAAATAGAAAAGGGCAGACCCTTTTGCATACTCTATTTCTCATTTGACGAACAGGCTTTCAACCTAAATGAAATTCTTGAAATATATCAGCAGGATATCCTAAAACATAGGCTGGATGAAGAAAAGCGAATATATCTTTTTTTGGATGAGGTCCAAAAACTGGATAATTGGTTCAACAAGGTTAAGCTCATTTATGACCGTTACCCAAATTTCAAGATCATATTGTCGGGATCAGCGGCTTTGATTTTGAAGAAAGAGACCAAGGAGAGCCTTGCGGGCCGCTTTTTTGAATTCTGTGTCGAGCCCTTTACATTTGATGAGTTCATTGAATTCAAAGGCATCTCAATTGATAAGACCAGAGAAAACCTCTACAAAGTCGAAATCATAAACCTGTTCCAAGAGTATATTAAAAAAGGTGGATTTATCGAGGCCATAGATTTTGATGACTTTGCGCTAAAAAAATATTTCAGAGAGAGTTTGCTTGAACGCGTTATCTTTAAAGATATCCCCGAGTCTTTTACGATAAATCGCCCCCAACTCCTATTCCGCTTGCTGGAAATAACTGCATACATGCCCGGCATGTATCTGGATTATAGCAGTCTGGGTGATGACCTGAAAGCTGATCAACGCACCATCTCCAATTATGTCTCATATTTAGACTATTCATTGGTGATAACTAAACTGTACAACTTCTCAAGTAATAGGCTGACCAGTGAAAAGAAGCTGAAACGAGTTTATCTTTCCAACACTGGATTTACATCAGCACTAAGGTCGGATAAACCTGATTATCACAGTCTGCTTGAGGGTTATTTTGCCAACCTTTTCAGGGCACGATTCTTCTACCGCTCACCGCAGAAAGAAGAAGTTGATCTCGTAATAGATGATGATTACCGGAGAATATTACCAGTCGAGATCAAGATAAGGAAAAATGTCAAAATGAGGGATTTGAAGCCCCTGGTGAGATTTGCCAAACGCTTCAAATGCAGACAATGCCTTGTAATCTCAAGGGATGACGAAAGAGTAGAAAAAGTAGGAGACCTGAACTTGACCATTCTCCCTTTCTGGCGACATTGGTCGATCTTAAACGAAGTAATAGGTGCTACCGGTCAATAGATGGAATCGAATGTCGGAGAAGGGTTCGACGATGCCCGCCTTGACACGCTGTTTCTGGCCATGCCCATTTCTTGGAAGGATACACTGGTTCAATACGCAGGACGTTTGCACCTGCTTCATGAAGGGAAAAAAGAAGTCTGAAGAGGTTTCGTAAAGGCAGGCTAAAAGTTGCCGAGGTCATTTAGCGAATACGCCGAAAAGAAAATATCAATAATTTTCCTCATATCATAAGAAAATGCTTGAAAATGGAGAAGTGATAGAATAGTATCACTATTATGAGAATAGAAATAGTAACCACATTGAAGAGGCAAGCAACAAAGATTCTGGCAGACCTGCGTGAATCTGGGGATCCGATCCTTATTACTGAGCATGGCAAGCCATCAGCCTATCTTGTTGATGTCAAAGCCTTTGAGCTTATGCAGGATCGGATGCGTATTCTTGAAGGAATAGCAAGAGGTGAAAGAGCTATTCTGGAGAACCACACCTATACTCAGAAAGAAGCAAAGGGAAAGATGAAGAAATGGCTCAGTTGATTTGGACTGAGCCTGCCTTAATAGATCTTGACGAGATTGCCGAATACATTGCTTTGGATGATTTCGGGGCTGCTCAGAGATTGGTAGAGAAAGTCTTTAAGCGTGCCGCACTACTTGAGCAATTTCCGGAATCCGGTCGTCGATCGCCCGAACTGAAGCGTACACCATACCGAGAAATTGTAGTTGGACCATGTCGGATTTTCTACCGAGTAGAGGGCGACAGGGTATACATACTCTATGTAATGCGTGCAGAGAGACTGCTACGCAAGTATCTACTTGAGGAAAGAGATCAGGAAAAAAGCAGTTAACAATGGGCTCAAACCTGACCGCCAATAGCGCGGCGGTTTTTTTAAAGGCTGTATTCCGTTACTCACAGACCAGCGGATACTGGGTAGTGGGGATTTTTTGGAGAGAATTCTTGCAGAAGCTGATAAGCGGTTGAAATATCAACTTAGAGGTAACAGGATCAGAGAGAACCTGGTGGAGTTCATCGACCAAGTATGTGAGAAGAAAGGCATCAATCCAAAGGAACTTCGAATGGGTAGTCGTCGCGGTTGTATCTCACAGGTCAGGCTGCAGATAGCGTATCAATTGGTACAGGATTATGGAATCCCCTTGGCAGAAGTAGCCCGACAGCTTGGAGTCTCTACGTCTGCCATTTCCAAGGCAATTACAAGGAGAACGAAAGAGTAGTTCAAGCTAGTCAATTACATCCCCAATTTCACGGCAAAAACAGACCGACCCGGGTAACCGTTCACTCCCCCCCTCTATTTCTACCCTGGGATTATGGAAGGAGCGAGGCCTTTTCTACCAAGGGCTATCGTTTGAGCGATATACTGCCAGGGATCTTGATTA
>JAJSZR010000052.1 GCA_030262715.1 Deltaproteobacteria bacterium | reverse complement strand
GGCATAAAAAGTGCAAAGCATTTTTTATGCCAGCTATTTTAGTAGGGGAGTTTGATATGGAAAAATATGGCTACCCTCTCTAAAAACCTTCAAAAAACGGTGAAACTTCAGCTACATATTTATGATACCATAATTTCCAAAGAGGCACACGAAACCAAGGAGTTTGAAGGAACTATCTGGACTGACAGAGATTTTATTTACTGGCTGAAAGGTGAATGGAACGGCCGTAGCGAGTTTTTGGAAAGTTATCGTGAGAGTGAAGATAAATGTAAGGATAGGTGATATCTTAGCTATTGTCAGTCCTGTCGGCTGTTCCAATGAGTGGGATACACCGGATCTAAGAAAGGTTGCACTTAACAGTATATCGGTGTTCGACTTTTTGTGGCAGGAGAGATCTTGCCATGAGAAGCAGAAGATGAAAGCTCAAAGCTGAAAGGAAGAGAATCCGCCGAAATGCGCTACGCGATTATCACAAACCCTGTCTCTGGCAAGATGACCGTTGATCAGAAGCGCTCCGCACTACGGCTTTTCTGAGATCCCTGATCCGTTCCTCCTCAATTATACCGGCCAGTGAGTATCCATCCCCTGTGGTAAGGGAACCGATCTTTACACTCTTCAACTCAGGAAAAGAATCCAGGACAATTCGCTGGTATTTGTTGTACATGCCGAAACGGCATGGTCCACCCCCTTCGGGATAGAGATGTATTTTTTTGATATTACCGTCACTTCCGTTGCAATAATATTATGGTTATATTGTATTTGCACATGGTGACTGGAATGTGGCCCATTTCGTGCTGTTCTGGAATATTGAGCACGTATGGCGGTCACCGTTTAGGTGGGCACAGCCCACAAAAGCCGTGTAAGCTTTATCTACTGTCATGACCAAGCCGAATGAAACACTCAGGTATGCTTGAATGGATTAACGCGCATCAGACCATGCTAGGGTGGTTGGGGGTTTTCTCCGTGATCATCTTTGTGGGTACATTGATTCTCACGCCTATCATCGTGACACGCATTCCCGCCGATTACTTCGATCACCGGGTACGATACCCAACCCCTTGGAAAGAACAACACCAGGCAATCCGCCTTACACTGCTGCTTGGCAAGAACTTGCTGGCACTCACACTGATAGCAGGCGGCATTGCCATGCTGTTCCTGCCCGGGCAGGGCCTGCTGACGATACTGATCGGCGTGATGCTGCTGGACTTTCCAGGCAAATATCCGCTAGAGCGGCGCATCGTGCAGCAGCCGAAGGTCATACAGACCATCAATTGGCTACGCGCCAAGGGCAATCGGCCGCCACTGCATATCCAGCCAGCCAACTCCTCCACCTTAGACAGACAGGCCTACAAGCCTTAATTGGGGTTATACTTATCATCCATACGTCATCCTTTTTTATGCCTTTAACGGCATCACGCATATTTGCCGGTTGCCCTTCTCTGCCGCAACCATTTCTCGGCTTCCACAATAAAATACGTGATTATTCCAGCCGTAACTGTCCGTCCCCAGGCGTCAAGACCTACGGGCGCGCTATGGAATAACCGGTTCATGACCGGAATATACGTATAGAATAGCTGCAGAACAAGCATGACGGCAACTCCGC
The DNA here is from genome assembly GCA_030262715.1 of Deltaproteobacteria bacterium. Lineage (GTDB taxonomy): Bacteria > Desulfobacterota > Dissulfuribacteria > Dissulfuribacterales > UBA3076 > UBA3076. The sequence goes on along the minus strand of JAJSZR010000052.1, from coordinate 14,458 downwards.
CGAAGACCCAAGGATTTGAAAATAATCCGAGTTCAAATATTGATTTTTTCAATGAACGGCAGTTGAAGAGATAAAAAAGTTCGATGATGACAAAGACATTAACTGCAACCGTGCGTGCCTGGGCTACACTGGTTCCTACTGCCAGTTCCCACTGGAAAAGGGTGAACGACGCGGCCAGCAACAGCAATCCCACCAGGAGGACTCGTCCAATCAGCACCCTGGTGAGTATAGGGGTCTTAGGATCACGGGGCGGACGCGTCATAATACCGGGCTCCTTGGGCTCAAAAGCCAGCATAAGCCCCAGGAAGACTGCGGTGGTCATGTTGATCCAGAGAATCTGCACCGGAAGGATGGGCAGCGTGACGCCGGCGAGTATCGCGGCCATGATAACCAGGCCCTCTCCCAGGTTGGTCGGCAGGGTCCAGACGATGAATTTGGTCAAATTGTCAAAGACGCCCCTTCCTTCCTCGACCGCGGCCTCGATGGAGCTGAAGTAAAGGTGGACTCTATGATAAGGGCTTTGGGCGTATGTTGCCTGGCTAACCATGCGGCCACGGCACCTCCAAGGGATCGACCAAAAAGAATAATATCAGAACCGGCAAAAAGAAAAAGGCAGGGGAAGAGGGTGCAGATGCGGGCAAGGAACTTATTAGGGGAATATTAGGGCGTTAACCGGATCGGACTTTTTTAGGCAAGTTACAGAACCTCCGGTAAACACGATGTGGATTTTCTCGTAACCGACCACCAGGGGCAGATAGAACTGATCCAAGTGACCGCTGAAATAGACAATCCTGAAACTCGGCGACGAGAGCTACGAGGCCTCATTAGCTACGATGTGTATTTTGATGCATAGCCGCCTTTTCTAGCCGCAGTGTCAGCCGGGCTCAGGTCTTTGTTCGATGGCTTGAATCTGGGCCTTGTTTTTTTCTGCGTTATAACGCCTCCAAGCTTATCAGCAGTTCATATCCTTGTCTTGACAACCGTTATTCCCAAAGGAAAGTCAATTTTTCATGGTCGTCCTCTATTCTCTAAAGACCTCAAATATAAGACCCATGCATCAAGACCCTCTCCGGTAAGAGCGGATAAAGACATGACAGACAAATTGGGATTGAGTTTCAGCGCCTCGATCTCGGCCTTTTCTAGTGAGAAATCAAAATAGGGCAATACGTCTTTTTTGGTAATAATAAAGGCATGAGAACTCATAAAGGCCTTTGGATATTTGGTTGGTTTGTCCGATCCTTCCGGGACTGAGACCAATACCACTCTTCTGTGTTCTCCGAGGTCAAAGGTGGCAGGGCATACCAGGTTTCCCACGTTTTCAATAAACAAAAGGTCAAGCCCACGCCCGTTCAACTGCCTCACTAAGGAATGAATCCCCTGGTGAATCAGGGGGGCATCCAGGTGACACGCCCCGCCTGTAGTGAGCTGGACCACCGGCACCCCTTTTGCCCGTATGCGGTCTGCATCCAGCTCAGTTTCAATGTCCCCTTCTATAATGCCTATGCGGAGCTGTGTCTTCAGGAGATCAATGGTCTTTTCCAGGAGGGTAGTCTTGCCTGACCCCGGGCCGCTTATCATATTTATGGCCAATGCACCCATGGCCTCTATGTGTCTCCTGTTGGCCTCTGCCTGGGCGTTATTTGCATCCAGGAGGCCTTCGAAGACATCCACTACCCTTCCATGTGATATATGATGATGTATTGTTTGACATCCACAAGTTTCACACATGATTTGCCTCTACTCTATTTTAATCTGCAACAGGAGCAACTCGTCTCCACCACACAATATGAAATTAGTCCTGTTGCACCTAGAACAACAGCCTGGATGTGTCTTTTGAGACTCAAGGATATTACCGCAATGTATGCATTTATAGGAAGGGAGGGGGCTATCTATTACCAGAACGGCACCCCTGGTAACAGAATTGGCAGATGCCAGGGCCTCAAAGCCAAAACGGAAAGAGTCTGCCACTATGCCGGACAGGGGCCCTATTGCCACCTTGACCTCCAGGACCCTGTCGGCATTATGGTGCTTTGCCAGGGAACAGAGTTTCTTTAGCAATTCATGTGCAAGTGACAGCTCATGCATGGTCCTTTAACACCAATTTGCGGTGGTCAACAAATCCTGGGGAGCGGCTCACCACTCAGGGACTCCACCAATCTTGCTCCGCCAACAGCGGTCTTCAGTACAACCCTGCCTGCCGGGTCCTTGGTGACTCTGCCAATGATAGCCGCGTCCATGCCCTCTGGCTGTAAGCGTATCATATCAAGTGCCTGTGCCGCGTACTCAGGGGCTACCAGGGCCAGGAACTTTCCTTCACTGGCGAGATAGAGCGGGTCTAGACCCAAGAGCTCGCAGGCGGCTTCCACCTCGGGCCTGATGGGTATTTTGGATTCCTCTATATCCATCCCGACCCCTGCGGTCTTGGCTATTTCATTAAAGGCTGTGGCGATCCCTCCCCGTGTTGGGTCCCTCAGTGTATGAACCGCCTCCGGCAAGGTCTCAACCAATAACTGTACAAGCCTGTGCAGGGCCATGGTGTCGCTCTTGAGATCTCCTTGGATAGAGATCCCGGCTCGACGAGTCAGGATGGCGACACCGTGGTCTGCAATAGTGCCCGAAAGCATTATGATATCTCCAGGTCTTGCCTCTTTGACAGATATGTTTACCCCGTCAGGCACTATTCCTATGCCTGAGGTATTGATGAAGACTTTGTCTCCCTTGCCCCTGGGCACTACCTTGGTGTCTCCGGTTACAACCGGCACCCCTGCTTTTTCAGAAGCCTCCTTGATGGATAGAACAATATTTTCCAGATCAGATATCAGCAGACCCTCTTCCAGAATCACCCCAAGGCTCAGGCACATGGGACGCGCGCCGCGCATTGCAAGATCGTTTATAGTGCCGTGGACCGCCAGTAAACCAATGTCCCCGCCAGGAAAGAATATAGGGTCAACCGTATAGCTGTCAGTAGAAAAGGCAAGCCGACCGGTACTGGTCTCTATAATTGCGCTGTCTTCAAGAGAGGAGAGAACTGGATTGCCAAGGTGGGTCAGAAAGAGCCGGCTTATAAGCTCCTGGCCGGCAAGGCCGCCGCTTCCGTGCTCCAGGAGAATAATTTTGTTTTTCAATTTATTTTCTCTTAATGGGTTTATACGCCAATGCGCTATAGGCGACGATGGCGTCTTCCATATCGATAATAAGCAGCGCAAGCCCCCTCTGCAGAGACCATGCACGGGCCTACTGGGTCCAAAGGGGTGCATACTCTGGCAAACAAGGGACAGTCACCGGGCACACACTGTCCTATGAGGATTTCTCCGCAGCGGCAACCCTTGGGGCCCTGGACTTGGGGAATTTCTATATCCAGGCGCTTTGTAATATCAAATTCTGAGAATTCCGGCCGGATGGCAAGTCCGCTCCCGGGGATAATACCCATTCCTCTCCACTCTGCATCCACTGGTTCAAAGACCTCTTGCATCAGGCCTTGGGCCCGGGCATTTCCTGCCCATCTTACTGCCCTTGGATATGCATTTTCCACTTCAGCCCTGCCATATCCGACCTGTCTTGTCAATAAGATCAGGGCCTGAATAATATCTGCCGGCTCAAACCCGGCGATTACACAGGGTAAATGGTAGCGCATTGATAGAAATCTATAGGCATTGGCCCCGATGATGGTGCTCACATGTCCTGGGCACAGCAGGCCTTGTATTTCAAGACCTGATTGCGACATCAGGGCCTCAAGGGCCGGGGGCATGAGCTTGTGCGCGGAAAAAACGGCAAAGTTTTGAATTTTCCTGCGTCTTGCCTCTAGAATGGTAGCTGCCACTCCGGGAATCGTGGCCTCGAATCCAATGGCCGGAAAAACCACCAGGTCCTTTGGACGCTGTTCTGCCAGATTCAGGGCATCTATTGGGGAATAGACCACTTCAATTCGCGCCCCCTGAGACCTGGCACGCGCAAGCGAACCATTTGTGCCCGGCACGCGGACCAGATCACCAAAGGTGACCACAGTGACTCCGGGCATACAGGCGACCCGGATAAATGCGTCTATATGTCCTGTTGGGGTCACGCAGACCGGGCAACCAGGTCCGGATATGAGGTGCAGATCTTCAGGAAGCATGGAACGCAGGCCGTGGCGGAATATTGCCATGGTATGCGTGCCGCAGACCTCCATAAACCGGACAGGCCTGTCTACAATCCGATCAAGTTCTGTTGCCAGGGAAATAGTGAGTCCTCTGTCCCTGAATTCACATAGATGCCTCACCGTATGCCCTCTGCCGTCTCCATCAACAGTCTCAGGTTGCCCTCTGCCTCATCCCTGTCCAGAGCGTGTATGGCAAAACCCGCATGCACGATGACATAGTCTCCCACCGCGGGCCTGCGGTCAACTATATCCAGACGGACTTCCTTCCGGATCCCACCAACGTCCACAACTGCGACTTGCGGTGTTGATATATTATCATCGTCCCTTATTTCAGTGACGCGCATGGGAATGGCCAGGCACATTTCCAGTTCCTCCAATCACAACTTGCCCTAAGGACAGCCCCCCGTCATTTGCAGGAATCTGCTCTCCGGCATAGACAAAGAAGCCCTCGCGGCCAAGGAGGTCCATAAGGACTTGCAGCAAGATGGCGTTCTGCATGCAGCCCCCTGCCAGCACCACTGTCTTGATGCCGGTCTCGTCAGACAGCCTCTTCAGGAGCAGAACGATTGATCTTGCAAGCCAGATGTGAAAACCCAGGGCTATGGCCTCTTTTGGCACCTTGTCCCTGAGGTCGTTAATGATTGCCTCTGTCAATCCATGTAGATCGATGACCCAAAGCCCCCTTTTTTTTCGAATCGTTAGCGGGTATACAGGTCTTTTCAGGGACATCTCCCCAGAGCACTCCCAGGCAAGGGACTCCAGCTCCATGGCCGCCTGACCCTCATATTCCGACTCAGATCTCAGCCCAAGGACTGCCCCAACAGCGTCAAAGAGCCGGCCGCAACTCGATGCAGCAGGTGAATTCAACCCCTTTGCCATCATCTGTGCAACTACCCGCCTCTTTTCCTCTGGAATGGAACAAAGCGTGGCGGGCAAGACAGAATTTGTGAGACCATCAGGGCCGAACGTCGCCCAGAGAATTGAGAGACCCATACGCCAAGGGGCCTTGGCCGCAGCATCTCCTCCGGGTAACGACAGACGCCCAAGATGGCCCATGCGCCGGTAGCCTGATCTGCTTGCAAGGAACAGCTCTCCACCCCATACAGTGCCGTCCGGTCCATAACCGGCACCGTCCAGGATCACTGCCAGCACCGTCTCATCAAGTCCATGCTCTGCCATGACCGACACTGCATGGGCATGATGGTGTTGTACGGCAATGCAAGGCAATGACAGTCCTCTTGCCTGCCTTGTGCTGAAATAATCAGGGTGAAGGTCACAGACCACTGTCTCAGGCATTATTCCAAGGACCTCTTTCAAATGCTCCAGGCCTTGCCTGAAGAAGTCCAGTGTATCAGGAACGTCCAGGTCCCCTATGTGCTGGCTGAGGAATCCCTCCCTGCCCTTTGCGAGGCAAAAGGTATTTTTCAGATCCCCACCGCAGGCCAGTATCTGAGGGAGTCTCCATGGCATTCTGACCGGCCTTGGCACATAGCCCCTTGAGCGGCGGATCATCCTGGCCTTGCCTGCCGCCACCTTGAGCACAGAGTCATCGACCCTGGCAACTATCTCCCTGTCATGGAGCAGGAAATAGTCAGCGATGCCGGAAAGGCGGTACAGGGCCTCGTCATTTCCCGTGCAGATGGGAGAGCTGCACGGGTTTCCGCTGGTCATTACCAGGGACTCAGGACAACCCCTTTGGGCAAGCAACAGATGATGGAGAGGCGTATAGGGCAACATCAGCCCCAGATCACTGATCCCTGGTGAGAGATTGCAGGCAAGGTCTACATCCTCATTCTTTTTCAGCAGCACTATTGGCCCTTCCCGGGATACAAGAAGCCTTGCCTCTTCTGAAGATACACGACAAAGACGCCTTGCCGTGTCGATATCCCGCACCATGACTGCCAGAGGCTTTGACCTCCTGCCTTTGCGGGCCCTGAGCAAGGCCACTGATTTTTCAGAACCGGCGTCTACTGCAAGGTGAAACCCCCCAAGCCCCTTGACGGTCACTATGTGCCCTTGCCTCAATGCCTTTGCGGCATTAGAGACAGGATCTTCCGAAGGCACAAATTCTCCATTCGATCCGTGCCAAAAGAGGCTTGGGCCGCAGTTCCAGCAGGCATTTGGCTGGGCGTGGAATCTACGGTCTCGTGGATCATAGTACTCTTTAGCGCACTCTTTACACATTGGAAATAACTTCATGGAGGTACTGGGCCGGTCGTAGGGCATGGATTCGATTATGGTGAACCTGGGGCCGCAGTTTGTGCAGTTGATAAAGGGGTAACCATAACGCCTGTCCTCCGGGTCAAGGAGTTCCCTGATGCATTCTCTGCATACAGCCACGTCCGGGGAGATGAGGACTTTGCGCTCGCCGCCTGCCTGACTCGCAAGTATCAGAAAGCCCTTTATGCCCGGCTGTGCCTCTATATGTCTCTGTTCAATGGATGTTACGCAGGCCAGACGCGGGACTTCATCTTTAAGGGCCTTGACAAAGGCCCTGAGACTTGAACAGGGTCCTTGGGCTCGGATAAGCACGCCTTCACCCGTATTACTGACCATTCCGGCAAGGCCGTATCTCAGGGCGAGGCGGTAAACATGCGGCCTGAATCCTACACCCTGTATAATGCCGGAGACCTTGAGTTCAATGGCATTTAGTTTCATTCTGCCTGCAGTATAATAATATCCTGATAATATGTATTGATTTTCTTGACATCTTTTGGAAACAAGATCAGAGTATTTTAGAAAAGAAAAAATGTGAAGGCTCCGAATCGCAAATAGGGTAGAAGATTTTCAGGTAATTTTATGCTGTTTAAGACAATTACCAAAGAGAATTTCAAAAAGATGGTAGAGGGCTTATTGGAGGAAAACGAGGTTATTGGTCCAAGATCAAGAGATCAGGACCTGGGGGGAAACAAGATTTATAGATTTTTGAAGATTAACTCCTTTGAAGAACTTGAGATGGACTATACACGATCCTATTCCTCGCCCAAGAATTATTTCTTGCCATTCGAGGAAGACCTCGCCACCTATCGTTTAAATGACAAGGACTGGGAGCAAGAGATCCGATATACGATTCACCCACGGGTAATTATTGGAATGCGGGCTTGCGATATTAATGCCCTATTAAAACTTGACCAGGTGATGTTGAAGAGCGTCTATCCCAATCCTTACTATTTTGCGCGAAGGCGAAATACCTTAATCATAGGGCTTGACCATGAACCCCTGGAAGATTGTTTTTGCCGGTCCATGAATACGGACACGGTCTTTCATGGTTTTGGTCTTTTTTTGACCGACATTGGGGACAGATATTTTGTGGCGATCAATTCCGATACTGCTTATATCATTTTGAACCAATTCGATGCCAGGGAGGTCACAGAAGAAGACCAAGAGCGTTACAAGACAGTAAAGAAGCAGATTGAATCCAAGTTCAAGACGCAGGTTGACATAACCATCTTGCCTGAATTGATGGACCTGGAATTCGAGTCGGAAATCTGGAAAAAGTGGGGACATAAATGCTTGAGTTGTGGGAGCTGTGCCATGGTATGTCCCACCTGTTATTGTTACGGCATAGAAGAGGACACCAATCTGACCTTTACAAAGGCCACCAAGAGGAGATTTCTGTACTCGTGTAATCTACTTGATTTTGCCGCTGTGGCCAGGGGGCATAATTTTCGACCGGATGCGCATATTCGCTTGAAATATCGATATTATCATAAGTTCAGAGGATTTGTGGAGGCATTCAGTCAATCGCTATGCGTAGGATGCAACCGTTGCGGCAAGGCGTGTCTGGCCGGGATCAGCCCCAAGGCAGTGATTGATGATCTGATCAAGACAGAGAAAAAATGAATCTGAAGATCCCAAAGCATGACATAAATCTGGAGCCATTCATGGTAGGGCCTCCGGATTTTAACCGGCAGACTGTCCTGATGCAGACAGAAAGGGGCTTTAAATCCGAAGTGGTCAATATTGTCAAATTGACAGCTATAGAGAAACTCTTTCAAATAAGGATATCCGAGCCCTGTGAAAGGGAAAATTTTACCTTTCTCCCTGGTCAATTCGTGATGCTGGAGCTGCCGGGATGCGGAGAGGTCCCGATATCCATTTCGAGCTCTCCGTCTAACAGGGAATTTATTGGACTCTGCATACGAAAGGTCGGCAAGGTTACAGGGATGCTCCACCGTTCAGAGCCAGGCGCAATGGTTGGAATCAGAGGACCCTTTGGAACATACTTCCCAATGCAAAAGATGGTGGGGCGCAATATCCTCTTGATAGCCGGAGGGCTGGGCATCGCTCCGCTTCGTTCTCCTATATACTGGGTAAACGAGCACAGATCCGAGTACAAGGACATTACAATTCTGTATGGTGTAAAGGAGCCTGGACAGATATTGTTCGATTACCAGTTTGAAGAGTGGCGCAAGATATATGACTTGAATCTCCTGACAATAGTCCAGAATCCTGATGAAAATTGGAAGGAAAGGGTTGGGCTGATCACTGACTTGTTTGAAGATATCTCAATCGATCCTGAGAACACCTTTGCGATTGTATGCGGACCCCCTGTGATGTTTAAATTTATATGTACCTACCTTGCAAATATAGGCATTCCGAGACAGCGCATGTTTATCTCCCTGGAGCGAAGGATGCATTGCGGCATGGGAAAGTGCTGCCGCTGCATTGTCGGTTCCACATTCACGTGTCTGGATGGGCCGGTATTTGATTACTGGACAGTAATGAATTTAAAGGAAGCGATATAGGGATAGTGAAATATTTAGGTATTACACTTGAAAGGCCAAAGATAGGGGTCTTTGATTTTACTGGCTGCGAGGGATGCCAGCTTCAGATAGCCAATAAAGAAGAGGATCTTAAGGATCTGTTTGATCTGGTAGAGATAGTGAACTTTCGGGAGATCTCTTCTGACAGGCGTGAAGATTATGAAATCGCCTTTATTGACGGGTGCATTACCACTGACAGTGAAGTGGCAAGGCTCAAAAAAATCCGCAAACAGGCCGGAATTCTTGTGGCAATGGGGGCTTGCGCCTGCCTGGGAGGCGTAAATAACCTGAGAAGCCGCTTCTCTCTATCGGATGTCATAAGAGAGGTCTATGACAGACATCATATAAATACTGGGCCGGTCAGAAAGGTGGCGGACGTGGTTCATGTGGATATAGAGCTGCCGGGTTGTCCCATTTCAAAACCTGAATTTGAGTGGTTGGTGCGCCATCTGGTGCTCGGAATAGAGCCACAATTTCCAAAATATCCAGTCTGCGTTGAATGTAAACAACGTCTTAATTCATGTGTGCTCGATATGGGGTTGATGTGTCTTGGACCTGTTACACGCGCTGGCTGCAATGCTGTCTGTCCCCGGAATCGGCTTGGTTGTTGGGGCTGTCGAGGACCTTCGGAAGAGGCGAATTTTGAATCGCTTATAGAGATACTCAGGGAAAAGGGATTTACTGAGGAACATATTGCAGAACGGGTTAAATTCTTTAACGCGTTTAGTGGAGTTCTAAATAGTGACCGTTAAGACAGTAAAATCGTTAAACATAGATATTAAGCATCTGTCCCGGGTCGAGGGGCACGGTGATATCAGGATACGGGTCGAAGACGGAAAGCTGGCTGAATGTACCTGGGCCGTAGTAGAGACTCCCAGGTTTTTTGAGGTAATGTTCAAAGGACTTTCCATTGAAATGGCCCCGATTCTTGCAGCCAGGATCTGCGGCATATGTTCCATTTCGCATGCACTGGCCAGTGCCAGGGCAATAGAAAGGGCCTTGAAAATCGAGATCCCAGGTCCTGCAAGTATGATAAGACTCCTCGCCAAGCACGCCGAGACCCTGCAAAGCCATAGCCTCCACCTCTTTTTTCTGGTGGCGCCGGATTTTCTCAATGTACCCAGCATGATTCCTATCATGCATACAAATCCGCAGGTGGCTGAGACCGCAGTCAAAATAAAGTGGTTTGCCAACAGGGCCGCTGATCTTCTGGTAGGCAGGAGCACGCATCCAATAGGCATAAAGATCGGCGGTCTGACACAGATTCCACGCAAGATGCAATTGAAAGAATTGGCCAAAGACCTTGATGCTACTATCCCGTATCTGTGGAAGACGCTTGATCTCTTCAAGGGATTCAAGATGCCGGATTTTGTCAGAGAAACTGAATTAGTATCGCTAAGAGGAGTTAACAGATACCCATTTATCGGGGGGGATCTCATTTCAAGCGATGGCGTCCGCAAAGAAGAAGACGAATATCGTTCTATGACGAATGAATACATTGTGGACTTTTCCAACTCCAAATTGACAAGGCTCAGCAGGGAATCTTTTGCAGTAGGTGCGTTGGCAAGGTTTAACAACAATTATGACCTGCTGCACCCAAAGGCAAAAGAGGCGGCTGAAGGGTTGAATTTAAGGCCAGGGGTCCATAATCCATACTTCTATAACCTGGCTCAACTTGTGGAGTGCTTTCATGTCATGTATGAGTCAAAAGAGTTGCTCCTGGAATTGATCGATTTAGATACTTCTAAATTTTCAATACATTACAAAGTAAGGCGATGTGAGGGGATCGGGGCGGTGGAGGCTCCGCGCGGGATTCTCTATCACTACCACCGGATCAGCGACGAGGGAAAGATTGAGAAAGCGGATTGCGTGATTCCCACCAATCAGAATAACGGCAATATATATTATGATCTCCACAAGCTGGTTAACGAGTTGATAGTACAGGGAATGGAGGGAAAAGAGATAGAAAGACTCTCTCAAATGCTGGTCAGGGCCTATGATCCATGTATTTCCTGCTCGGTTCACTGATCCTGACTATTTACATTCCTTATGATCGAACATCCAAAATAGCAAGCAACTAACCATAAACACTGATAACGGAAATGTAGCATTACTTACATTAGAAGCTGAAGAATTCTCGGTTCCGAATTTTATCCCTATAGCCTGTTGCGGAGCTATCTCAATTGTCATAAAAAATGTCGATGAGCTGATAGGAAATCGCTTTTTGCGATTTGGACTGAAACGGCACTCCCAAGCACCACACGCTAAATTTTTTAGCACTATTGGAAACTGCAGGTCAAGAGGTTTTTTCAATGTGTCGTGAAAAAAAGGAAAAAATAAATGTTTCGGCCCCTGGAGAAGTTAATTCACGCATATTTTGCGCGCACATGGCCAATAGCTACCTGTGAAAATCAGCTGGACGGGGATTAATGGAGGGTTGATTTCGATTCTTCGTATGGGGGCCAGCCGTCATCAAAACCTGCTTACGAAGCACTTCTCACCAGGCCGCAGTTGAGCGTTTGTTGCCAGTGCCAGCTCAACCAGTGACACAAAGAGGGGGACAATTTACGATCTCAATTGTTGGAAATTGACAGCCGAGTAAAAAAGACAAAGTATCTCCCTAATCCCTGAAGCGATTTCCTATCTTTCTATTTGTACATCCACTCTTTTCCTGCCCCAGTTAAGGGCCTTTTGGTGTGAGCTGAAATAAATATCGATTCGATCAGGTCCTTTAATGGCAGACCCCCTATCTTCCACAATGCCCCATCCGTAACCGGGAATGTGCATCCGGATACCAAAATGATAATATCTGGTGTCAGCCGCAATGGTCCCATCCCGTGGCATGAGAAGCCATGGGAAAAAGATCAGTCGAATGGGGATCATCCAGGGATGCACAACACTGTCCATTGAAACGAGCCCAGGATGTGGTTGATGGGGTTTTGTACCACTAGCAGTATGCCCGGAGTAAGGCTGGCCTTTGCGCTTTCCTGAACTCACATAGCGGTTCCAGACATCCAGCTTCAGATACCTCCATCTCCCACGTTCCCAGCCGCAACACTTGCCACATCCGCAATATGCGGTGACTTCCATCCGGCGTGCATAGTTACCGGCGCATCCCGAAACCACTATACATGCAAGCAGTAACCATGGAAACATCCGTTTCATTATTTATTCCTCAAACAAGGGCGCATTTATACGTTGGGGGAGGGGATCCATAAGCGCTAAGTTATTTTGTAAACGTTCACAGGTTACGTTAAAAGATGAACGTCGAACATCGAACATCGAACGTCCAACATCGAATAAAAAAATAAACACTCAATACCGAACATTCAACAGCTATTTCTGTTTCTTCATCTTTTCCTATTCAACATTCGATGTTGGACGTTCGATGTTCGATGTTCATTACTAAATTTATCAAGAAAGGTCTTGAGCCCGTTTATGTAAACATCACTTGAGGTGATAAATCCTTCATTATGACTTCCTGAAATTTCAAGAAAGGTCTTGGGCTCGTTAGCGGCATCGAAGAGCTCACGCCCATGCCTGAAAGGAACGATCTCGTCTTCTTGACTATGGACTATGAGAACCGGACATTGAACTTCCCGGATGGCAGCCAAGGCGTTGTACTTGTATCTACAAAGCAATTTTACAGGCAAATAAAAATACAGCTCTCCAGCCAAATCCGGGGCTGAAGTAAAGGTAGATTCAATAATAAGGGCTTTGGGCGTATGTTGCCCGGCTAACCACACGGCCACTGCGCCTCCAAGGGATCGGCCAAAGAGGATAATATCAGATGGGGCTAATCTCTCATACTCGATCAAGTAATTCCAGGCCCCTCTCACATCGAGATAACTACCTTCTTCTGAAGGAGTGCCTTCACTCGCCCCATAGCCCCGATAGTCAAAGATAAAGGTGCTGAGTCGAAGGCGATGGAAGATCTCAATGGACTCAAGACGGTGGGAGATATTGCCTGCATTACCATGGCAAAATATGACCACACCTCTTGGCGAGTCAGCAGGGATGAACCAGCCTGAGAGCTTGACTCCATCCGGGGCTTTAAAGGAAACGGATTTGTATGATAAGCCGATTTGATCCGGTGACGAGACTATTTCTCTGGTAGGAAAATAGATAAGGCGTGATTGGGTAAAAAACAGAAAAATGGCAAGGCCGACATAAATAGCAATAATCAGAATTAATAACTGCAGAAAAATCTGCCACATAGCGTTTTGGCCTTTTACCGAAGCACGCTTTTGAGCTTTTTACTCAACTCCGGGGAAAAACGCAAGGTGATCAGTAAATCCAGCCTGCCGTCAAAACCGACGTTCCCTTTGGCTTGAGCTACTACATCCTTAGCGCTCATCCGTGTCTTGGGAGTCACTTGTCCTTTGATAATATGGAGTGAACCAGTGAAACAGCGGAATATAGAGCATGGCTCCGCCGAGTCCCAGCATGGAAAAAATAAGAGACAACACAAATATCAGGAATGTAACTGCAGCAAGTATCATGACAATTTTCTGTTTTCGCTATACTACGGAAGTAAATATTCCATTATCAACATCGTATATTCAAGGAAGTATATTTCTAAACACGCTTTGCGCAAATTTTTTCCTGTGAGGAGAATTTCTAATTGTTAATCCGGATTGGTGGGCACTTCTGGGCGACCAAATGGTGCAGAGACCTACTACGAAAATATCAGCGTAACAGAAGGTGTGAATGTGATTGTGAATGTGATAAAGGAGGCGGAAATATCAACAAAGTTGTAACACTTATTTTTAACAGACTCTTACGATGAAGGCCAGGCAGAGTGAGAACTCATCCTGCCTGGCTATCTACATTGTGTGTTAATTGAGCTTTTATTACGATCTATTCCTCTACTGTGGAATCATAAATCTGCCCATCGTCTATGCATTCATGTCCTGGCCTCTGGTCATGAGGTACGCAAACGGTGACACTTCTCGAACATTCCGCCCCGGCAGGGTCGGTCGCGGTGAAAGAGATTTCATACACGCGTCCATTTCCCTTACCTTGTCTTTCCGCTCTTACAGAAGCAGTGCTGGTACCAACACCTGCGCCATCTGGAGAGGTCTTTCCATCTCCGTTGCCTATGGCGTCAACAGGTTCATCCTGGGTGATCCCTGTTATGGCGATAGTAACCGGATCCCCATCAGGATCAGTCACACCCATAATCTCTATATCCACATACTTATGATTGGGCGGCCAAATTTCCTGTATGCTCGCGTAGGCTTTCGAGCAATCGGGTGATATGTTGGGAACAACACGCTCCAAGGTCAAAAGTGCCCATTCTGTGCACAAGATTGGGTCGCCCCAATAGCAACCCGTCCAGTAACCATCGTCATTCTGGTTTATAACAATGACCTCGGCAAACTCAGCAAACCAATCATCATCTACGTCGTCTCCGTCAAGGTCAAGCGTTGTAATACCTAAACTGGATATTTCATATAAGCTCAGCCGGATTTTGTGACGCAGCACAGGAGGCTCTTTTGAGCCTTCAGAAGGCAAGCTGCGATCGTCTTTTCTCAAGCTATAGGTACTACTA
>JAJSZR010000051.1 GCA_030262715.1 Deltaproteobacteria bacterium | reverse complement strand
TGCCGCCATGTATCTTTTTGGCTACGAGCTCAACATCGTGACCCTCACTGCAGTGATCGTGGCTGTTGGTCTCCTGCTTGATGACGCCATTGTGGTAATTGAGAATATAGAACGCCACTACTACCGGATTGGAAAACCGATTTACAGGGCGGTTGTAGACGGGCTTAATGAGATACTCCTTGCGGACTGGGCAGGTACTTATACCACGGTGATAGTCCTTGTACCCATCATGTTCATCGGCGGATACGTTGAGAAGATTCTGAGGCAATTCACTGTTGTCCTCTCTTTTGCCCTTTTATCAAGCTATGTAGTGTCGGTAGCAGTAATACCCTTGCTCGCCCCTTATCTGGTAAGGGCCGATTCAAAAAAGAACAGGTTTGAGAGGGTGGTGGCCCTGTTTGGTACCCATGTTATTGATCCAATCAAAAATTTTTTCGCCTCTCTTATAGATACGGCCCTCAGCCACAAATGGCTCTTTATTATATCCGGGATCATTTTGTTCGTTGTAAGCATGAGATTCGTAATGCCTCTCAGCGGGCGCGACCTTATGCCACCCATGGACACAGGGATAGTAAAGATCGCATTTGAAGCGTATCCCAACACATCCATCTCAGGCACGGAGAAGATCGCAAGGAAGATAGAATCAATTCTTCAGGGGATGGAGGGAGTTGAGTTGATTTCTACCACAGTGGGCTCCGAGCCGGGGGTAGTAAGTTTCGGCACGGGCAACATTCCACAGCAGGGCCTTGTCACCGTCCATTTCGTGGACAGGTTTCACAGAAAAGAGACCATCTGGCAGATGGAGGAGGAGATTAGGAGGCAAACAGCGGGCATCACGGGGCTTAAATCCATTGATGTATTTGATTTTGGCGCAACCCCCCTTTCCTCGATTACTGCCCCAGTGGATATAATGGTCTCCGGACCTGACCCGGGGGTGCTGGATAATCTCGCGGATCAGGTTAAAACCCGTCTTCTAAAAGTAAGGGGGCTTACGACAGTTACCCGGTCCTGGACCATGGACAAGACCGAATGGCTTATGCATGTGGACATCGAAAAGGCAAGCCGCTATGGACTGGGTCCTGTTGAGATAAGCAGGGAATTAACAGATGCTGTAAAGGGCGGGGCCGCCTCTGTCTTGAGGGTCCCCGGCGAGGACGGATACCTCATAAGGGTGCGTTATCCATCAAGGGCAAGGGATTCCCTTTCTGATATCCTGGCAATCAATATCCCGACAAAGCTGGGTCCTGTCCCCCTGGGAGAGCTTGCGCACTTCACAAAAAGCCGTACCAGGACCAAATACACCCGCCAGGGTCTTGAACCTACCGTGGATATCTATGGTTACCGCGGCACTGTGGCCATAACACACCTTCAGGACCAGATCAAAAGGGCACTTTCCGGCCTGCAGCTCCCCCCTGGCTATCACATCAGCAATGAGGGCGAGGTAAAGAATATGGAAGAGGCGGGTGGACGGCTAAAAAAGGCCCTGGGCCTGGCGGTGATCCTGCTCTTTTTCTCCCTGGCCCCCACATTCCGCTCCTGGATAAATCCCTTTACCATCATGACGGCCATCCCATTCGCCATGATCGGGGGTGCCTGGGGTCTCCTGATCGTAGGCCGTCACGCCTGTATGCCGGCTAACATGGGAATGATTCTCCTGGCGGGCATCGTGGTGAATAACTCTATCCTCCTCATCGACTTTATTGAAAAGTCCAGGGCCGGAGGTATGAAAATGAAAGAGGCCATAGAGCAGGCGGTAAGGGTGAGGACAAGGCCCATCCTCATGACCGCATCAGGCACCATCGTGGGAATGCTGCCCATTGCTGCCCAGCGTGCCCTGGGCCTTGAAAGGCTCTCTCCCCTGGCGGTTGTGGCCATCGGTGGCCTTCTTGTCGCCACTTTTCTTACCATTATCTACGTGCCTATCTTCTATAGCCTTGTGGACGGGATGAGAGAAAAGGGAAAAGAGTGGCTAAAAAAAAGGAAAAAATCGTGAAAAATTTTGAGGATTTGTTTGAAACTGCATTAAAGTTTCACGGTCATAAATGCCCTGCGATGCCAATGGGGCTCAAGGCAGGACTTGCTGCCATGAAGGCCCTTGGGGTGGTGCGTGCAAGTGACAAGGAGCTGTTTGTGGAATCAGAGACCGGTAAGGGTCATGCCGCGAGCTGTTTCTTAGACGGTATTATGGTGGCGACCGGCTGCACTTATGGCAAGTCAAATATAGTAAAACGCTATTACAACAAGATGGCCTTTACACTCATTGACCAGAAAACGGGCCGGGCCGTGCGTGTGTCCCTCAGGCCCGGCTTTTTTGAAAAGGCGCTCCAGTCGCCGTTCATACAGAAGAGGAAATCCGGGGTGCCGCCGCAGAACATTGATCCGGAAATCATCGACCCGCTGATCAACCGGATTATCGGTTTGGATGAGGCCGAGTTTCTGGATATCGGCGATGTTCACACTGTGGATGTCAAAAAAGGAGAAGGCGTGTTTGAGGCCAAAAGGTGCAATTCATGCGGCGAGCTGACCTTTGTCAATAAACTGCGTGTTAAGGGCGATGGGTCCCTGGTATGCATCCCATGCTCGGGTTATGAGGAGTAATGGTATGCGTTGTCTGTACAAGGCAGGATTATTTTGGCATTCGGATTTGAACAGATCATAGTATTATTCTGCGTTTTTTTCCTGGTTTCAATTGTCTTTATGATGTTCGGCCAGGGGGGCGGCGCGGTTTATGTCCCCATGCTTCTTGCCTTCGGCCTTCCTCTCTATAGATGTGCCGCCACAAGCCAGGTGTTGATTCTCGCGGCCACAATCTCCGCCCTGCTTATCTTCCAGAAGGCCGGGCTTGTGGACTGGTCGCTCGCCTTTATTGTGGAGCCCCCGACAAACCTGGGGGCTTTTTTAGGCGGATACCTTTCGCCCTATTTTCCCGCTGCATTTTCCAAACTTGCTTTTGCCTGCATTATCCTTATCGGCGCCTATTTTATGATAAGGCCGATACAAGACAGGCAAATCGAGTCAGCAGATAAAAACGAGCACTGGTTCTACCTAAAACGTAATTTTGGAAGCGAATCATATACGTTGAATCTCCCTGCCATTATACCGTTGATGATTTTCGCCGGCTTTGTAGCCGGTATGCTCGGGGTAGGCGGCGGCCTGATAAAGGTGCCTGCCCTAGTTCTCCTGGGCGGTGTGCCCATAAAGATTGCGGTGGGCTCATCAAGCCTGATGATCGGCATTACCGCTCTCGCAGGTCTTTTCGGACATGCCCTGGCCGGACACTTTGAACTGAAGCTTGCTTTGACCTTGGGAGTAGCTGTCCTTGCAGGCTCCCAGATCGGTGCAAGACTTGGCGTAAAGATCGATAAAAAGCGTCATAAAAAATACTTTGGCTATCTGCTGATTCTTATCGCCTTCTGGATGGGATATATGGCGTTTAAGTAAGGAACGGGAGATAAATAAGTTGAACAAAAATTAATAGGATTTTTTGTTGTATTCAAGGCGCGAGGAGCGAGCATAACGGGTTATGTGATCGACGAGCAACAAAGAAGACGGCAAAAAAGACATTAATTTGTTCAAGTTATTTATTGTACGTTCCTAAATTAATAAGAGAAGATAAGATCCTCGCAATCTTCAGTAGGGATTTATGACTGGAACAATCATCATTGCGGGATATCTATTTAATGCCTTGGTGGGCTGATACAGGTTTATGGGTTTGGGAGGAGGTGATGCAGGATGTCATGATTATAACCCAAGAAGATTCGTCCGAAGTCCTTGCTGCAAATCAGAAAACAGGAGTCACGAACATGAAAAAGTTGAGCGTTTTATCTGCATTGGTTGCAATTTCAGTTTTTCTCCTCTCGATCCAGTCTTTTGCTCAGCCTGGGATGAAATGGAGTGGAAGCGGTGGCTGGGGTCCCAAAAGCCAGTATGGCAGAACGTATAATCCAGCTACAGTGGAGAGTCTTGGTGGGGAAGTAATAAATGTTGAAAAGTTTGTTCCAGGAAAAAGAATGTCTTATGGAATACACCTGACCTTAAAAACAGACAGAGAAACGATCTCCATTCATTTGGGACCGGCGTGGTATCTGGAGAACCAGGATATAAAAATCGAGGCAGGAGACAGGATTGAGGTCAAAGGTTCAAGGATTATCTATGCTGGAAAGCCAGCTATTATCGCGGCAAAAGTAAAAAAGAGTGATGAAATACTGACACTCCGGGATGAAAACGGTTTCCCTGTCTGGGCCGGCTGGAGAAGAAGATGATCAGCTTAAAACGATTGCCCCAGGTGTTTTGCCTGCGGCTGAAGAAAAGGCCGACCTGATTGATTTCTTGTCCGTAAATTATGGAGGTATGAATGATACGGTCATCAACGGCCATATTGATCCTCGTTCTGTCCTTTTTCTTTGGGAATTTGTTTCTGCCGACAGGTCCGGCGGCCGGAGAGATATTCACCTCCAAGGTCGTTGACCGGAGCCATGAGGAACTGGCCCGGCGGGACTTTATGGCCGTCTGCCCGCCTTTCTTTTTAAAAGACGAGGACGGCACCATTATTGATCCGGTACACGGGATCAATCAGGACCGTCCCTACAGCCCGAAGAAGACCTGCGGGGCCTGTCACGACTATGATCTCATCACCAGTGCCTATCACTTTCAGCAGGGAAAAAACGAAAAAATAAAACCGGAGCTTGCGGCCGCCTATTCCTGGATGTTGAGCCCTGGAAATTACGGAGGCAGATACTGTACAGTTGCCCCGAACTTTCGCCAGTTGGCGAAAAAGAAAAACAAGGACGCCCGGGAGATCGATCTTTCATCCTTTGAGTTTGCCAAGGCTTGCAGTGGCTGTCACCCGGGTGGTGGACCTCTTGAGTACGACAGAGACGGAAACCGTTATGACCGCTATGCAAAGGACCCTGTAAACCACATTGTCCCCGGCGGGGAAAACGGCTTTGATGGAGACTACTTCAAGTCCTTTTGGGCTGAATCAGGCGTCCTGGAGGCGGACTGTCTCTTGTGTCACCTTCCCTCATATGATCATAAGGCAAGAGAGGCCCAGATCAAGGCACTGAACTTCCGCTGGGCCGCATCGGCAGGGGCGGATTTCGCGGCTGTAGAGGGAACGGTGGCCCAAAATACTGTGCCTACTGTCAAATACAAGAAAGAAAGATTTCAGCCTGACGGAAAGGTAGCCCTAAACATCGTTAAAGAAGTGCCTGAAGAGAAGTGTTTAAACTGCCATCTGGAGCCTGACTGGAAAAAGAAAGGGGAACCATACAACCATCGTACCGACGTTCACTTGCGGGCCGGACTCAAATGCGTGGACTGTCACGTCACGGGAAGATCCGCCACCGATGAGAGAATAGCCGGGCGTGAAAGACATGAGATCGGCAAAGGCGACGACCCGACAGGACTTGTAAGAGATGACCTGGATAATTCCATGCGAACCTGCAGGGACTGCCACATGGAGGGGCTGCTCAAGGCCCCGGTACCAAGGCATGCCGGCCTTCCTCCCAGGCATCTTGATAATATCGCCTGCCAGACCTGTCATATCCCGCAACGGCAGGTAAAAGCTGCGCTCTTGCAGGACAGCACGATCTTCAATACCGCTCCACGAATCGCCAAAGCGGGGAAATGTATATGGACCTTCTACGGACCGGACATGAAGCCCTGGAACCTCTATGGTGAAGCCAGCTCTTTTACTAACAGGCGGGAGCCGCTATTCCTCTATGAGCCGGTCAGGGCTTGGTATAAGGGGCGGATATATCCCATGAACCGGGTCGACAGCATCTGGATTGGAATCCTTGAACCAGATGGGAAGGGCCTGGATCAGCCCTATATGAAAGATCTCTATGCCATGTGGACTGCGCATCTCAAAGACCCTGTGAATAACTTTCCTGAACTCGGCAAGATTACAGACGATAATGGAGACAGCGTTTCTGAGGCCAATCGCCCTGAAGAGATCCAAGGGCTCCTTGCAGCGGTGAAGAGGTATCTGCTCTCTCAGGGAGAGCCCCTTGATGGCAGATACGTGATCCTCGTCTCAGGCAGCCGCTATACCAAAGACGGCATAACCTGGGATGGCCTCTATTTCACACCAAAGCCGTGGGAATATACCGCCTATGCCTCCACGTTTAAACTCAGCCACGGTAT
Source organism: Deltaproteobacteria bacterium (assembly GCA_030262715.1). Classification (GTDB taxonomy): domain Bacteria; phylum Desulfobacterota; class Dissulfuribacteria; order Dissulfuribacterales; family UBA3076; genus UBA3076. The sequence continues at coordinate 9,982 of JAJSZR010000051.1, read as the reverse complement.
CTCTCCTGCAAACTCGGCCCTGGGGGCGGGCGGATGCACTGACTGCCACGGCTCATACTCCTCATTCTGGATAAGGCCTGTAATGAAAGAGCCCTTCAACGGCGAAAGTGCGGTGCCGATCTTTGAGCCCAATTCCGTCCTGCTTGGGATGTCGCCTTTTGCAGTAAAGATGAGCGGGTTCAGACACGAGATCCTTGAGCCCCTCCTTTTTTACAGCACGTTGACCCTGCTTGCCGGACTGCTGTTTTTTGCAGTCCTTTACGGGGGAGCCATAGAGTACCGCGGTGCCAACGGAATTCTCGCGGACCCCGGCCACCGGCTGATGCTCGGGATCCTTGGGACTATCCTTTTGGGACCTGCTGTCATCGTCCTGTTTGGAGAATTGCTCCCCAGCCAGGCAATGGGAGTCTTGGGAGTATTCCACAAGGGCGTAGGTATAGTTCTATCGGGGGCGGCCTTCTGGCTGCTTGTCAGCTCCAGATCAGGAAAAGGAGCATTCTTCTGGCTGGGAATTCTGGGAATTGCCTTCATGACCGTTACAGGAATAATCCTCATGACGACTGATGCCATAAGTATCAGGCAGATCGTGTTTACCCTCCACGACATCGGGGCCGTGGTCCTTTCCGCCCTTGCGGCAAGTGTATTTCTTTTGACGTTCTTCAGGGTGCGGAGAAAAGGATGAACTCGGAGGCATGACATGGCAATAGGAGCAGCAGGCAGACTCTCATTTGTCGATCGCTACCTGACTCTCTGGATATTCATGGGCATGGCTGTTGGAGTCGGCACCGGATACATTTTCCCAGTAGTCAAGGATTTAATCAATGCCTTTCAGGTGGGAACCACAAACATCCCCATTGCCGTAGGGCTTATCCTCATGATGTACCCGCCTTTGGCCAAGGTGAAATACGAGCAGTTGGGACAGGTCTTTCGTAATTTGTCCCGGTTATCAGTCCTATCACCCTTATCGCCCTGCTCTTCACTATTGTCGTAATGTTTTCCCTCAAGGGCGAGCATATCGTCCAACTGCCCTTGGACGTAGTGAGGGTTGCGATTCCCCTGCTCATATATTTTGTGACCATGTTTTTTGTGTCCTTCTATCTTCCAATGGAAGTTGGAGCCACCTATGAACAGTCCACGACCCTGAGCTTTACCGCTGCATCGAACAACTTTGAGCTGGCTATAGCCGTGGCAGTTGCGGTTTTCGGCATCGACTTTGGCCATGCATTTGCCGCAGTCATTGGACCCCTTGTAGAGGTGCCGGTTTTAATCAGCCTTGTCAATGTGGCACTCTGGTTCAAGAAAAAATACTTCCCCTTTGCAGTTGAGACTCCGACCGGGGTATGTCATGTCACCTGCAAGCCATGATGAACCTATATTTTTTAAGTAAAAACTGCACGGACAAGTTCCACTATTCTTTGACAACATCCGGGCGATGAAGATATCATGATGTATATTATGCTACACTATGCCATCATGGAGGTATTATTATGATACGGACACAGATTCAAATGGAAGAGGACCAGATTGAATGGCTGAGGGCCGAGGCTGGGGCCAGAGGCGTATCTGTTTCTCAACTGATTCGTGAAGGGATCACCCTTTTCCGTGCCCGCGAAGAACGCTTTCCTGAAGAGAAAAAGAAAAGGGCCCTTGCTGCTGTTGGCCGGTTTTCGTCAGGTACTTCTGACATTTCCGAGCGGCATGACGACTATTTAGCAGAGGCTTTCAGCAAAAAGGGCCGCCATGGAAAGTGAAACGGTATTTGTGGATACCTCGGCTTTCTATGCCTTGATGGACCGTTCTGATAATAATTTTGAAAAAGCAGCCGGCTTATGGAGATCCTTTTTGGAAAAAGACTTCTATCTCCAGACCAGCAACTATATCATTGTAGAGACGTTGGCCCTGTTGCAGAGCCGATTGGGTTTTGAGGCTGCCAACCTTTGGTACAGGGGTAATTATTCACTTTCCCCCCTGACAGCCAACAGCCTTTTTCAGGTTTCAAAGCATAATCCGTTGGGAATACGCATTTTGGTGCAATCTGCCCGCGGTTGAAACCCTGCAAAAGCCTATCGGCTGCCAGGGAGTGTGAACGGTTACGTACAGGGATGTACTAAGCCTTGCGGAAGTTCTGTGGATTGACGGATCAATGCATAACCTGGCCTATGAACTCTGGCTTGGTTTTGGGCGGAGGAAACTTAGCTTTGTTGATTGCGTCAGTTTCGTGGCGATGAGGCATTACAAGGTCGAAAAGGTCTTTGGATTTGACAAACATTTTATTGAACAGGGTTTTGAAGTTTGGCATTTGTAGGGTCGGTCACAGCGCCAAAGCACAAGGCGGCACGACGGCCTGCTCTATGACTTCCGGGAGCAAGGGAAAGTTTCAGATCTCCACGGCAGATTACATATCCTGACCCGCATCATCCTGACTGTGAATGTGTTGTAAGGATGGTGGTCTCCTGGATTAATGGAGTGTAAATTATGCCCATGACGGTGACTCAGAAGTCCCATAGCAATAAGAAGCGCTACACCTCTCGCCTCCAAAAGGGAGGAGCTTTGCTTGAGGACATGCGTGTTCTAATACGAAACTGGTCAGATGAAGGGACTTGGAATAGCCAACGTGACCGGATCATTCAGGAGAATATCCTCAGCAAAAAAACCCGAGCTCGGGCTATTGATGTTTACAAGGAGGCATTTGTTCCACGTTTTCTTAAAGGTGATCCACCCGAGGCTTGGAAGATTCTACGCTCACTGGAAGACCGCGACATGTCGATAGATATCTTAAGGCCCATTTACTACTGGCTTACGGCGCGTGGTGAGCCATTGCTTTATGATTTTGTCGTGGATGAGATTCTGGCCAAGAGTAATGGTATGGATCTGTCTGTCAGGGTGGATGATACTACAATCTGGATAGCGGGCAAACTCTCTGAATGTCAGCAATCGTGGTCGCAATCCGTAACGATTAGAGTCGCCCAGGGTCTCCTGGCTGCCTTGCGGGATTTTGGAATTCTTGAAGGGACGCTTAGAAAGAAAATTGCTCCAGTCTATCTGCCGGTAGAATCCTTTGCCTATCTTTGCTTTGTCATGCATAATCTGGGAAGGTCAGGAGAACGCCTAGCCTTGCATCCTGATTGGAGGCTTTTTTTGATTGATTCCCCGGCCGTGGAGAGGCTTTTCCTGGAAGCTCATCAAAACCGGCTGCTCAACTACGAGGCAGCAGGAAAGATCTGCCGGATCGAGTTTTATGCTCGCAATCTGGAGGAAATGGCAGATGTCATTGCTAGAAAAAGAGTTTAGCACTCTCGAAAAAGACCTCACCAGCACCCCATTGCGGATCAGTGCTTACCATGATTTGCCTTTTGCTATTTTGCGCTACGACCCTTGGGATGAGTTTTCTTGCCGCAATCGAATCCGTTTATTGGCCATTTTTCTTGAGCAGAACCATCACAGAAGGGTCATTTTTGTTTCCCTTGGGGAAATCCTGTGGAAGGTCATCCGGGAAACAGAGGGGTTGGAGGCGATCATTGCTGAAGAGCGACAACTCGGCTTTGACCGTGCTCAACAGACCATCTACAATCTATTATCTGATAGCGATTTCATGCCCCTTCAAGATGTTCTTGAAAAGCGCATGGAACATCTCGATCCGGGCAAAGACCTTGTTTTTCTTGTGCGCGCAGGGGCCTTGGCTCCAAGTATTTTCAGGTGTTCCGCCCTTTTGGATAAGATGCATGGTCGAACAATGGTCCCTATCATCCTTTTTTATCCAGGCACTGCCGAAGGAAAAACAGCCCTTCGCTTTATGAACATGCCGGAAAGAGCGAATCTCGGCGCATACAATTACCGAGTCAAGATTTACGGAGGGGATTAATGGAAACCATTAGAACGCTATTCGCCAAGCCTATTGAGCGCAAGATCGAAGAAGTGATCAAGGTTGATCAGGCTAATGAGCAGACCGTTCTCAGCGAACTGGAGGAGTACATTGTCACCGACTCGATCAAGGATCACTTCCGGCTGGTCTATGACGAGATCATCGCGGTTTCTAAAAGCCCCAGGGAAGGAATCGGAGTGTGGGTGTCCGGGTTCTTCGGATCAGGAAAATCCTCCTTCGCAAAAATTCTGGGCTACACCGTTGCGGCCATTCCCGTTTCCGGCAGACCCGCAAGCGAGATCTTCAAGGAGAATGTCAAAGACGCCAGGATCAGGGGCTTGATTGACGTCATCAATAGGACCCTCCCCATCCACGCGGTCATATTCGATGTATCCATGGATCGCGGCATCCGCACCGCCAGCGAGCGGATCACAGAGATCATGTATAAGGCGCTCCTTCGGGAACTCGACTACGCCGAGGACTTTGATCTGGCTGATCTGGAGATCACCCTTGAAGGAGACGGAAAACTCGATGAGTTCTGTCAGCGCTTTGAAAAGATGCACAACAAACCATGGCGCGTGCGTCGAAAGGTGGGGACAGGCATAAACGAGGCCAGCGCCGTTTTGCATGCCATGGATTCCATGACCTATTCCTCTGCCGATTCTTGGGCGAAATCTTTAGGCGAAAAGGGCAGAGCCGACATCACCCCCAACACCCTTGCAGAAAGGGCTTTTGAACTGGCTTCGAGGCGAAAGCCAGGCAAGTCCCTGATCTTCATCATTGACGAAGTGGGCCAGTATGTCTCCCGGAGTGTGGAGAAGATGCTGGACCTCCAGGCGGTCGTCCAGGCCTTTGGAAAGGAAGGCAAGAACCGAGTTGAAGCGAAGAAGGCGACCTCTCCTTTCTGGATTGTCGTGACCTCCCAGGAAAAGCTTAATGAAATCGTGGATGCCCTGGATTCCAAGAAGATCGAACTGGCCAGGCTTCAGGACAGGTTCAGAATTCCCATCGATTTGAAGCAGACGGACATACCCGAGATCACCGGCAAGAGGGTCCTCGACAAGAAGCAAGAGGCAAAGGCCTGGCTCAAGACCCTTTACGATGCCAATGAAGGCAGGCTCAAGACCCTCTGCGCCATGGAAAGGACAAGCCGAGATGTTTCTGTGAGCAAAGAAAACTTCGTCAACCTCTACCCTTATCTTCCCTATCAGATCGACCTCTGTATCGACATCGTAGCCGGCCTCAGGCTCAAGAGAGGCGCACACCGTCACATTGGAGGGAGTAACAGGACCATCATCAAACAGGCCCAAGAAATGATGATCAACCCGAGCACCATGCTGGCTGATGCGCCTATCGGAACGCTTGTCACCCTGGATAAGGTCTATGAGCTTCTTTACCTTGGCAACCTCCTTCCCACGGAAACAACCCGTGAGGTGGACGCCATTCCCAAATTACTTCCCGGAAACGACATGGCCCTCAAGGTGGCCAAAGCCATATCACTGCTCGAATCGGTCAAGGACCTCCCCCGCACAGCCCACAACATTTCCGTGGTGCTTCACCCCTCTGTAGAATCCGATTCCATCAAGAAGGATGTGGAATCCGCTATCAAGGCCCTTAAGAAGGCCCAAGTCATCAAGGATTCCGATGAGGGATACAAACTTCTCACAGTGCAGGAAAAAAAGTGGGATACCACGAGAAAAGGCCTTGAGCCAAAGCCTGCCGAGCGCAACCGGATAATGAGACAACTCCTCAAGGAGATATTCGCTGATCCCAAAATCAAGAGTTACCGCTACAAGAATCTCCGTGGATTCAAAATGGTCCTCTCCATAGAAGGGGAAACCGTTGATGCGGATGGTCAGGTTCCTTTGAATGTCCTCGTAGCCGAGGATCAGGCAGACGTGGCCACCCGGACAAAGGAGGCTCGGGAAAGCAGTACGGCCAAACAGGATGAAGCCTTCTGGGTGATGCAGCTTGACGAAGAGACTCACCAGCTCTTCTATGAGCTATTCAGATCACGAGAGATGGTCTCTACCCACGAACGTCTGGCCGCCCAGGGAAGCCTTACGCCTGAAGAGGCATCCTGCCTTGCGGAGGAAAAGGTCAGGGGGGATAAGAATCACCGAACGCTACGAACAAAACTGGGTGATGCCATCCAGTCCGGTTCGGGGTTTTTCCGGGGCGTTCAACACGACGGTTCATCCCTGGGGCAGTCTTTGCCGGAGGTTTTTGCCAGGCTCCTGGACCTCATTATCCCTGATCTCTACCCCAAGCTTGAAATGGGCATCAGACCGCTTAAGAGCGATGATTCAGACAAGTTCCTTACCGCTGCCAACCTCAATGGCCTCACGCCGGTCTTTTATGATGGAGAGGCAGGGCTTTCCCTCGTGACCAACCAGGGCGGAAAGTACTTGCCGAACCTTTCGTCGAATATCTGCAAGGAAGTCCTTTCCTACCTTGTCCGCGAACACAAATACGGGAACAAGGTTACAGGGAAAATGCTGGAGAACCATTTCCAGGGCTTGGGCTATGGCTGGGACCGGGATGTGATCCAACTGGTGCTTGCCGTGCTCCTGCGGGGTGGTGCGGTCGAAGTCACCTACCAAGGCAGAAAATACCGGAATCATACTGATCCCGCCTGTCGTGTCCCCTTCAGCAAGGTCCCGGCATTCCGCGCAGCCTCCTTCGCACCCAGGGAGCCCATTGATCTCCGCACCTTAGCCGATGCTGCCAGGAACTATGAAGAGATCACAGGCAAAGAAGTAGATATTGAAGAAAGTGCTATCGCTGCAGCGTTCAAGAAAATGGCTTCTGAAGATAAGGAGCAGTTGCTTCCCTTGGTGGCACGCATGAAGGCCTTGAATCTGCCCGGAACGGAGTTCATGGAGAACCACCTCCAGACCGTGGAGGGGATTCTGGACATGCCCCCTGACGACTGCGTGAAGACCCTTGCCGGTGAAGGCAAGAGTTACAAGAACGCTCGATCGAGAGCCTTACGCCTGGAAGAGGCCACCTCTGAGGCAAACCTGAAGATCATCCGTAAAGCGAAGAATGTCTTAGAGAACCTCTGGCCTGTGCTTAGGACAAAAGACCCAGACGAAAAGGCGCAGGAAAAAGCATCGGAACTCGCGACCCTCCTTGAGGCGGAGGATTTCTATGACTCCCTTGAGGCCATGAAACAGGCAGCCGATCACATATCCGGTCTTTACAGCGACCTCTACGAACGAACCCACAAGGAACGGGAAATTCTCTATGCTAAGGCTCTTGAAACCATCAAAGGGCTTCCGGAATGGGTGGCCATCTCACAAGATCCATCCATTACGCAATCGGAGAGAGAGGCCGTTCTGAAACCTCTGACCCAGCGGGCGGCACTGGAGCTGGAACTCCTGGAAGGCGCAAGCGTGTGCCGTGTGTGCAGAGCGACTGTAGGCCAGATGGAGACAGATATAGCAGCCACCGAGGCGTTCAGGGATCAGGCAATCAAGAAGATCCAGGAAATGGCGGCCCCCGGTGAAAAGATTGAACGAGTCCGGGTCTCCACCATCTTCACGGGCAAACTGGAAACGGAAGGAGACATAGACGCTGCCCTGAGCAAGCTTAAAGACCATCTCTTGAAGCTCCTTTCGAGCGGCATCAAGATTATCCTGGAGTAGACCATGCAAGCGCTCACGCTCTTCAACCAGAACTTCGCCGTCGCCGAAAGCCTCTTGCAGCTCTACCAGTTGTTCAATGGCTTGAAGAAGACAGAGTTCAAAGAAGACCTGCGTCTGGCCATATGCTCCTTTTGGGGCGCACCGGGGAACACTGCAATCCAACCTGCGGTGAACGACCGCGTCATGGTTATGGCTCGTGCCGCTATGCCTATTCCTGAATCATTGACCCTTGAGGGCGGTCTGGATTTCCTGCTCCGTGAAACAGTGGTTGTGGCCTGTACGGCCCTTGAAGCATTCTTCTGGGATGTGCTGAGGGGAAATGTCCTGACCGTTGTCCGGGCAAGAAGAACGGGTGCAGATGAGTCCCTGCGCAACCTTCAGTTTACCCTTGGGGACTACATCTCCATTCAACAATACGATGACCCTGATCTCAGGCTACAGCAAATCATCCTGAAGAATTTTGAAAGAGGAACACTATATGATGTCAGCTCCATTGAAAAGATTGCGCAAACTCTGACCATAAAGAAATTCTGGGAGGAGATTGAAAGGATTACCGGGACACCGGCGAAAAGCCTGAAGACATTGATAGGGGATTTGATCTATCGTCGAAACCAGATTGCCCATCGCGCGGACAGACCTGAAGAAGGAGATGAAGCAGACGGTCATGGACTCCGGACAATCAGATTGTCCTGGACAAACCATAGAGTGCAAGCAGCAAAGACACTGGTTACTGCGAGTGCCGAGTTGATTGAGGAAACCATCAAGCGTCTTGATGCAGAGATAGAGCTTTCAAAAGAACAGGAAAAGGCAAGGAAGCTTGTAAAACAGATCTCGAAGGAAATGGAATAGACTATGTCTCCTCAGACCAAGTCAGCCAGTCATGATTTTACCCTGAAAGCCCGAGAGATTCTGGAAAAGGAAAGCCGGGAGCAGTTGGAAGGGATTTATGGCCTGCTCCCTGATGGCAAGTGGGAGCCTTCCAAGAACTACCCTGCCCTCGAAAAGATTCCTGAAGCAATGGAGACCCGAAAGCGCCTTGAGCGATTCATTGAGGATGAGCGTGCAGCCGATCTCAACCCACAAGAGGTGAGGGAAAAGATCATCAAAGAAGCTGCCTTCACCTGGCTCAACCGCCTTGTGGCCTTCAAGATGATGGAGTCCCGGAAGCTACTGCGCCAGACTGTGTCTAAGGGGCCTCAGTCAAACGGCTTCCTCATGTGGCTCACAGAATCTGGAAATGAAAAGGATTACGAAAGACACGATAAGGGTGACCTGCCCCGGAACGAAATCGGCGAAGGGCCGCGTCATGAAGCATACCGACATTTCATTCTTCACCAATGTGCTGAGTTGGCCAAGGAGACTAAGATCCTTTTTGACCCAGACAACCTCTCCAGCCGTATCTTTCCCCGACCCCGTCTCCTGAAGGACCTGCTGGCTCTCCTGAACGATGAAGCCTTAACCGACGCATGGCAGGAAGACGAGACGATTGGCTGGGTCTATCAGCACTTCATTGAGGACGACAAGGAGCGGGTCTTCAACAAGATCTATACACTGAAACAGAAGATGGCTCTCCGCGATATCGCCCCGGCCACACAGATTTTCACCCCCAAATGGATCGTCCAATATCTAGTCGAGAACACCCTCGGGCGGCTTTGGCTTCGGATGCATCCAGATTCTCGTTTTATGGGAAAGATAAAGTACTATGTCCCCCAAAATAGCGATCGTCAACCCATTCCTGTGAAGGCCGTCCGGGACATCACCCTCCTCGATCCTGCCTGTGGGACGATGCACTTCGGTATGGTGGCCTTTGATATATTCTACGAGATGTACCTGGAAGAACTCGATATGGCCGGTCAGCAAGGCTGGCCCAAGACGCCTTCCGTCGGGGAGAAGTCGGACATCCCCGCGAGTATCATCGAGAACAACCTCTACGGTATCGATCTGGACCTCAGAGCGATCCAGCTCTCAGCCCTGTCACTCCTCATCAAAGCGAAAACGAAAAACGGAAGCGTGATCTTGAAGCGCCTTAATCTCACCCATACTGACATCCCGGAATTCTCGGAAAAGGCCATCCATGACTTCGTCGAATCCCTTGACACGGCTCATAACGTCACAAAGAAACTTCTCCGACAAATTCTGCCCACCTTGAATAAGGCTTATTACTTAGGATCGCTCCTGAGGATTGAGACTGTGATACAAGACTTCGTAGAAAGGGAGCGCATAGCCCTCAAGGATTTCCGCCGCCTACAGATCCCCCTTTTCGAATCGGACAGGCCACAGCAGTTGGAGTTGGAGCTTACCGTGAAAAGGAAGATCGTATGGGACGATGTGAAATCCGAAATCCTGTCGGCCTTCCAACAGTTCCTGGCGACTCGCAAGGAAGTCGGTGGGGCTTTTGTCGCAAACGAATCTCTCAAGGGGCTGAATCTTATCGACGCCCTTATCAGGAAGCATGATGTGGTGGTCTGCA
>JAJSZR010000050.1 GCA_030262715.1 Deltaproteobacteria bacterium | reverse complement strand
AGTTAACGGTAGCCGCACCGCTTTCCTGGCGGCGGCTGAGTTTAACTTTAAGCGTCCCTGAACAGTAAAAGGATAAAATCATGACCACACAGGCGAATGACTCGGCTGATTTCCGTTTTGGTATACGTGGGACTCGTCTATTTGTTGCTTTTGTGGGATAGGACAATGTCGTTCATCTTTTCCTCAGTGCAGATAGCGTATCAATTGGTACAGGATTATGGAATTCCCTTGGCAGAAGTAGCCCAACAGCTCGGAGTTTCTATGTCTGCCATTTCCAAGGCAATTACAAGGAAAACGAAAGAGTAGGTCAAGCTAGTCAATTACGTCCCCAATTTCCCATTTCCCTGTGGGGTGTGGGAGATGGAGGAAAATATCTGATTCCGCAGATGGGGCTTTTTGAGCGGAATCACTGAGGTATAATAAATAAATTGATTGCGATCATTGATTACAAAGCCGGAAACCTGAAGAGTGTGGAGCGTGCCCTTAAGAAGTTGGGATTTCCCTGTTGCATAACTCAAGACATGGGAAAAATACTCGGCTCTGAAAGGATCATTTTCCCCGGAGTAGGGGCGGCCGGGCAGGCAATAGCTGACCTGAGACATCTTGGTCTGGATGAAGTCTTAAGGCAGGCCTTTGAGACCGGCAAACCTATCCTGGGAATATGTCTGGGTGCACAGATCATTTTGGATAAGAGCGAAGAGAACAGTGCACAGTGTTTAGGATTAATAAGCGGAGATGTGAAGCTGTTTCCTTCTCCTCTTTTTTCCGGGGAAAATGAGCGCCTTAAAATACCACATATGGGATGGAACGGCGTTCATTTAGTCAAAAGGCATCCGGTGCTGGAAGGGATTAAGCCGGCTGATGAATTCTATTTTGTCCATTCCTATTATCCAATGCCTGCTTCAGATAAATGCGTCATCGGGACTACTGATTACGGAATAGAGTTTCCGTCAATTATCGGCTACAAGAACCTGATCGCCATGCAGTTTCATCCTGAAAAGAGCGGGACCCCTGGTCTGAAAATCCTGAAGAATTTCTGCACATGGAACAGTCATTATGCTGAGTAAAAGGATCATACCCTGTCTTGATGTGAGGGATGGGAAGACTACAAAAGGTATAAAGTTTAAAGAGAATGTGGATATCGGCGACCCTGTGGAAATGGCCAGGTTCTGTTATGAAGAGGGTGCGGATGAGATTGTTTTTTATGATATAACCGCTTCTAGTGAGCGGCGGGATATTATGATAGATGTTGTTCACCGTGTGGCTGAGGAAATTTTTATACCTTTTTCTGTGGGTGGGGGAATCAGGACCATTGAAGACATGCGCGCCGTGCTTCTGGCCGGGGCGGAAAAGGTGAGTGTCAACACAGCAGCAGTGAAGAATCCTGAGATCATTTCCGCGGGGGCCAGGGCCTTTGGGAGCCAGTGCATCGTGCTTGGAATGGACGTCAAAAAGGTCGAGCCTTCTGAAAAAACTCCGTCTGGTTATGAGATCGTTATCCATGGCGGCAGGACATATACAGGCATTGACGCACTTGCCTGGGCCAAGAAGGCAGAGGACTCAGGGGCAGGCGAGATATGCCTGAATTCCATTGATGCGGACGGTACAAAGCAGGGTTATGAAATCGCGCTGACCTCGCTTATTTCCAAAAATGTGAATATTCCGGTAATTGCCTCTGGTGGCGCGGGAAACATAAATCACATGTATGATGTGCTGAAGTATGCCAAGGCAGATGCAGCACTCATAGCATCTATTGTCCACTATGGTACCTATACCATCAAACAGATCAAGGATGAACTGCACTCCCGCGGCATAAAGGTCCGCAATACCTGGTAGAAATGAAAGCCTTATTGGCCTTGGCAGATGGAACGGTATTCAGGGGTTGTTCCTTTACCGGCCCTTGTGAGACGGCGGGTGAGGTGGTTTTCAACACCAGCATGTCCGGTTACCAGGAGATACTGACTGATCCCTCCTATTGCGGCCAGATGGTAACCATGACCTATCCCCTGATCGGCAACTACGGCATCAATAACGAAGATGTCGAATCCGACAGGATCCAGGTAAAGGCCCTGCTGGTAAAGGAATACCAGGAATACCCCAGCAACTGGAGGTCTCAGGGGAGCCTTGCTGATTATCTGACAGCAAGTGACATACCGGGAATTGAGGGGATCGACACCCGTGCCCTGACCAGACACATCAGACTTCAGGGTGCCATGAAGGCTGCCCTTTCAACAGAGGACCTGGACCCGGATTCCTTGGCTGAAAAGGCGAGGCAGTCCCCGGATATGGCCGGCAGCGACCTCGTCAAAGAGGTGACCTGCAAGGAACCCATGTTGTGGCAAGACGGACGCTTTGTTAATCCGGGCATAGATCTTGATCAATTCCAGTGGCCCGACAGGCCTGGCTCGTGGCGTGTGGTGGCCATGGATTTCGGAGTGAAGCTGAATATACTTCGATCCCTGGAAAAGAGGAGATGCACTATCCTCCTGGTGCCTGCACATGTAGACAGCAAGGCCATAAACAGACTTGAGCCTGACGGGCTCTTCCTGAGTAATGGACCAGGAGACCCTGCGGCCGTTACCTACGCAGTGGATACCATCAGGGATCAAATAGGCAGACGGCCGATCTTTGGCATCTGTCTTGGTCACCAGTTGATTGGATTGGCCCTTGGAGGCAAGACCTTCAAGCTAAAGTTCGGGCACCGCGGTGCCAATCAAGCTGTCAAGGATCTGACAACCGGCAAGGTGGAAATTACCTCCCAGAACCATGGCTTCTGTGTGGCAATGGAATCCCTGAAAGACCCTGCAATTGAGCTCAGCCATATCAATTTAAATGACATGACCGTAGAGGGTCTCATCCATAAAAAAATCCCCCTCTTCTCAGTTCAGTATCATCCCGAGGCATCTCCCGGTCCCCACGACGCAACCTATCTCTTTGACAGATTTATCAAGATGATGAAAGGGCATCAAGGGCGTTAGGGTTAAGATATGAACATTGATGTCATTGTCTTATCGATTGCCACACTGATCGGTCTTTACATGGCAGCCAATATCGGTGCCAATGACCTTGCCAACGCCATGGGAACCGCGGTCGGCTCCCGGGCGCTAACCCTAAAGCAAGCGGTAATAATATCGATTATTGCCAATGTGCTCGGGGCTTCACTTGCAGGCGGGTATGTAACCGGCACTATCAGCAAGGGAATTATTGATCCGATTTTCCTGGTGGGCGCACCCGACAAATTGTTGCTTGGGATGTTTGCCGCACTCATCGCAGCCGGTCTCTGTGTGCATCTGGCTACATTTTTTGGCCTGCCTGTCTCCACCACCCATGCCATTGTGGGCGCTGTGGTTGGCTTTGGGATAATAAGTGTAGGCGCGGGCGCTGTCAGTTGGGGCAAAATCACCGGTATTGCTGTCAGTTGGGTCATTTCGCCGGTTGCAGGGGCCCTGTTCGCAGGAGGCATTTACTATTTTCTTGAAAAAAAGGTTATGGCTGCCAAGGATCCTTATGCAGCAGCGGTTCACTATGCGCCGGCCATGATCTTCTTAGTTGTGTTGGTGCTCATCCTCTCCTTTATATTTAAAGGCCTCAAGAATCTCCATCTAGAGATCGGTTTTTTCTATACAGTGTTACTCGCCATTCCTTGTGCGGCCCTGATGGCCCTGTTTGGCCGAAAGTTGGTGCGCTGGCAGGTACATGTTAAATGTGAACTGGGACCCAATCCCCAGGGGTTCTCTCCTGCCGAATGCTTGTTTGCCCAGCTTCAAATACTTACAGCCTGTTACATCGCCTTTGCCCATGGAGCTAATGATGTGGCCAATGCCGTCGGCCCGCTTGCAGCCATCTTTTCCGTAATCAAAACCAAGTCCGTGGCCTTACAGGTGGAAGTGCCGTTCTGGATGCTCTTTATAGGCGGAATCGCGGTGGGCGGCGGGCTTTATATATTTGGTACTCGTGTCCTTGAAACCATCGGAAAAAATATTACAGAGATTACGCCGATCCGGGGATTTTGTGCCCAATTCGGGGCAGCCACTACCATCCTGCTATGCTCCCGTCTTGGTTTGCCGGTTTCAACCACCCACGTGTTGGTAGGATCAGTGGTGGGCGTGGGGCTCATGCGAGGCATAGGGACGCTCGATCTGCGTATCCTCAAAAACATCGCCTTTTCATGGATCGTGACCCTGCCTATTACGATGGTCCTGGCCATGGTTTTATACAAGGTCTTCACCCTCTTTTTATTATGAATCTATTATTGTAAAACGGTTACCCTGAGGAGGAATATTTTATGCGCCTATTAATAAGCTCGCTGTTCTACAAATCTCCTTTTGAAGATCTGCAGAAGCACGCCGACAAGGTCAAAGAATGCGCCCAGCTTTTCAGGGAAGCTGCTGTTTGCCACATTGGCAAGGAATACGAACGGTTTGATGTCTTGACAGACCAGGTAGCCCGCTTAGAAAGTCAGGCCGATGATATCAAGCGTAATATCCGCAACCACCTGCCCAGGGGCATCCTCATGCCTGTGGATAAGTTCCAGTTCTTTGATTACCTCAGGGAACAGGATAAGGTCATGGATGAAGTGGAAGAGGCCCTGTTCTGGTTATCCTATCGGCCCGGGGGTATTCCAGCCGAGTTGGCTGCCGATATCCATGACCTGGTCGAAGCCGTGATACCGCCCATCGAAAAGCTGCCTGTCATGGTAACCCTTGCCACAGAGTATTTCAAGAGCAAGTCCACAGAGCAAAGGAACAAGATGAAAAGCCTTATACGGGATATCCGCCAACATGAAAGAGAGGCCGATCATCTGGAACGGGAGCTGAAATTCAAGATTTTCACCACCATCAAAGATGCGCTGGTAGTATTTCACCTGGTCAGGCTGGTAGAGCATATAGGCGATATTGCCGATCATGCGCAAAATGCCTCGGACCGCATGCGGGCCATGATTGCCGAATAATAAGGTAACCGTTCAAAGGTTCAGGGTTCACCATTTTTATAACCCGTAACTCGCAACTCGTAACCCGCATATCATGCCAAAACGTACAGACATAAATAAGATCCTCAT
Organism: Deltaproteobacteria bacterium; assembly: GCA_030262715.1. Classification (GTDB taxonomy): domain Bacteria; phylum Desulfobacterota; class Dissulfuribacteria; order Dissulfuribacterales; family UBA3076; genus UBA3076. Next base: position 11,564 of record JAJSZR010000050.1, on the reverse strand, counting down.
CATCGGCTCAGGTCCCATCATCATAGGCCAGGCGTGCGAGTTTGATTATTCAGGAACCCAGGCATGCAAGGCCCTGATGGAAGAAGGCTACGAGGTCGTGCTCATAAACAGTAATCCCGCCACGATCATGACAGATCCTGAAACAGCCCACCGCACCTATATTGAACCCATTACGCCTGAGATTGTAGCAAAGATAATCGAACGGGAACGGCCCCATGCCATTCTCCCGACCCTTGGGGGCCAGACAGGGCTTAACACGGCAGCGAAAGTTGCCGAGACCGGGCTCCTGGAAAAATTGGGAGTGGAGATGATCGGTGCCTCAATCCCGGTTATTCGCAAGGCCGAAGAGAGGGAGCAATTCCGTGACGCCATGAGCCACATCAGCCTGCGTGTGCCTGAAAACGGCATCGCAAAGGATATGGATCAGGCAAGAGAGGTTGCGGAAAGAATCGGTTATCCCCTGATTATCAGGGCAAGTTTTACCCTGGGAGGGGCCGGCAGCGGGGTGGCCTATAACCGGGAAGAAATGGAGGGCCTTGCCAAGGCAGGCCTTGATGCCAGTATGATTTCAGAGATCATCATTGAGGAATCCCTTATAGGATGGAAGGAATATGAGCTGGAGGTCATGCGGGATTTCAAGGACAATGTGGTCATCATCTGCTCCATTGAAAATTTCGATCCCATGGGTATTCACACAGGTGACAGCATTACCGTGGCCCCGGCGCAGACCCTCACAGACAAAGAATATCAGGCCATGCGCGATGCAGCCATTGCCATTATCAGGGAAATCGGTGTGGAGACCGGCGGCTCCAACATCCAGTTTGCTATTCACCCTGAAAATGGCGAAATGGTGGTCATTGAGATGAATCCCAGGGTATCCAGAAGTTCGGCCCTGGCTTCTAAGGCCACTGGCTTCCCCATTGCAAAAATAGCTGCCAAGCTCGCTATTGGATATACCCTGGATGAAATCGCTAATGATATCACCCGTGAAACGCTTGCCTCTTTTGAGCCTACTATTGATTACTGTGTGGTAAAAATCCCTCGCTGGACCTTTGAGAAATTCCCCGGCGCTGAAGACATGCTGACCACCCCCGTGAAGTCTGTGGGTGAGACCATGGCCATAGGAAGGACCTTTAAGGAGGCCCTTCAAAAGGCCATCAGGTCCCTGGAGATCGGAAGATTTGGTCTCGGATCTGATACACCTCAAAGCCAAGAATCCCGTCCGGATATCCATGAAATAGAAAAGGGACTCATTAATCCCGACTCAAACCGGATCTTCCATATCTATGAAGCCCTGGGGCAGGGGATGACCCTAAAAAGGATTTATGAGCTGACCCGTATTGACCCATGGTTTCTCTTTCATATCCAACAGATACACGATCTGGAAAAACGGTTAAGACACATGGCACAAAAGGGGTTTGGACCCGGTAAATGGGACCTTGAACTCTTGAAGAAAGTGAAAGAATACGGCTTTTCCGATGTTCAACTCGCGAGCATCTTTGATACGGACGAACAGACCATAAGAGAAACACGGAAGTCAAAGGGGATAGAACCGGTCTACAAGTTGGTGGATACGTGTGCAGCCGAGTTTGAGGCCTACACGCCTTATTACTATTCAACCTATGAGCAGGAGAATGAAATCCGCTCTTCGGGGAAAAGAAAAGTGGTGATTCTGGGGGGAGGCCCTAACCGGATCGGTCAGGGGATTGAATTTGATTATTGCTGTGTTCACGCCTCATTTGCCCTCAGAAAAATGGGCATAGAGAGCATCATGGTCAACAGCAACCCGGAGACGGTCAGCACTGATTACGATACATCTGATAAACTCTATTTCGAGCCCCTTACCAGGGAGGATGTCCTGAACATTGTCGAACAGGAGAGGCCGGAAGGGATTATTGTCCAGTTCGGAGGCCAGACACCCCTCAATATATCCGCTCCCCTTGCAGAGGCAGGGGTTACCATCCTTGGAACCAGCCCGAATAGTATAGACCTGGCTGAGGACAGGGACCATTTCCAGGACCTGCTCAAAAAGTTAAACATAGAACAGCCTGAAAATGGAATCGCCGTTAATAAAGAAGAGGCGATCCGGGTGGCTGACAAGATCGGCTATCCTGTATTGGTCAGGCCGTCCTTTGTCTTGGGCGGCCGGGCCATGGAGATCGTTTATGATCAGGTGGACCTGGAGTTTTACATGGAGACCGCTGTCAAGGTATCTCCCGGAAAGCCGGTACTGATTGACAGATTTCTCGAAGATGCTACAGAGATCGACGTGGATGCCATCTCGGACGGGGAAGATACGATAATCGGCGGGATCATGGAACATATCGAAGAGGCAGGCATCCATAGCGGAGACAGTGCCTGCGTCCTGCCTTCAATTTCTCTGAGCCGGGAAATCCTGGAACAGATCAAGGACCATACCGGGGCAATTGTCAGGGAACTTGATGTGAAGGGGTTGATGAACATACAGTACGCAGTCAAGGAGGATATTGTCTATGTCCTGGAGGTAAATCCGAGGGCCTCAAGGACAGTCCCTTTTGTCAGCAAGGCCACCGGTGTCCCTTTAGCCAAGCTGGCCACAAAGGTCATTATGGGAAAATACCTAAAAGATCTTGGCCTGACCCGGGAGGTTCAACCATCACACATATGTTGCAAGGAGTCGGCATTTCCTTTTGTCCGGTTTCCCAATGTGGATACGATTCTTGGACCTGAGATGAGATCCACGGGTGAGGTGATGGGTATAGACAGCTCTTTTGGCCTGGCCTTTGCCAAGTCACAATTGGCCGTGGGACAGAAACTGCCTCTTTCCGGCACGGTGTTCATCAGTGTCAAGGACAAAGACAAAAAGGCGTCACAGGGCATTGCGGCCATGCTTCACGATGCAGGATTCAAGATTATGGCCACCGGAGGTACTTCGGCCTTTCTTTTAGATCACGGGATTCCGAATCAACGGGTCAACAAAGTGAGGCAGGGGAGGCCCCATATCGTGGACATGATCAAGAACGGAGAGATTGATCTGATCATAAACACCACGAGCAACAAGAGGGCCATCTCTGAATCATACTCCATTCGGCGGGCTGCCCTGGCATTCGATACTCCATATAGTACCACTATCGCCGGTGCCAAAGCCATGGCCCTGGCTATCAAGTCAATGATTGAGAGTGAATTCGGGGTTAAGACGATCCAGGAGTATCATAGCTAGGTCCTGGCCGGAAATGGTCCTTTTTCGCAATCTTTGCATCAATCCGGGAGACTGCTTGCCTGCCCGGCATCCGGCAGCCTGCCAAGGAGTATGATATGATAATTTTGCCATCAAGATCACCGCGCGAAGAATGTGGGGTCTTCGGGGTGTTCGGGCATCCTGAAGCAGCCAAACTCACATATTTCGGCCTCTATGCCTTGCAACACAGGGGACAGGAAAGCGCTGGCATATTTTGCTCGGACGGCAAAGTAGTGCAGGAGCATAAATCCATGGGCCTTGTAAGTGAAGTATTTAACGAAGCCAGGCTAAAAGATCTCAAAGGGCATATAGCCATAGGACACGTGCGTTATTCCACTACCGGGTCTTCAGTTTTGCAGAATACCCAGCCCTTCCGTGTGTACCATGCAGGACGTACCCTCGCCATAGCCCACAACGGAAACCTTGTGAATGCCGGTTATATCCGGAAAGAGCTTGAAAGACACGGCTCTATCTTTCAGACTACCATGGATAGCGAGATAATAGTCCACTTGTTGGCAAAGGCCTGTGATAGAGGGCTGGATGAGGCCATAGCAACCACTATGAGGCTTATCAGGGGTGCCTACTCAGTTGTAATGGCTACTGAGAAAAAATTAATCGGCTTCAGAGATCCCCTTGGTTTTCGTCCTTTATGTATCGGCAAACTGAACGACGCTTACGTTCTGGCTTCTGAGACCTGTGCGCTGGACCTCATTCAGGCCGAATACCTCCGGGATGTGGCACCCGGTGAAGTAGTAGTAATAGAAGCCAACGGGCTTAGATCATTCCAGGGAGTTGAGGCAGGAAAGAGCTCAAACTGCATCTTTGAATTTATCTACTTTGCCCGTCCTGATAGTAACATCTTTGGACAGAACGTCTATACGTTCAGAAAGACCCTTGGGGCAGCCCTCAGCAATGAGATCACGGTAGATGCGGACCTGGTAATGCCCTTTCCGGATTCCGGGAATTATGCTGCAGTAGGTTATGCCCAGGCCACTGGCATCCCTCTTGAGCTTGCTGTAATAAGGAATCACTATGTCGGCCGTACATTTATTCAGCCCAGCCAGTCCATGAGGGATTTTGAAGTAAGGATTAAGCTTAATCCTGCAAAAGAGGCCATAAAGGGCAAAAAGGTGGTAATAATTGAAGATTCGGTCATAAGGGGTACAACCACCAGGACGAGGATTAAGGCAATAAGGAAGGCCGGAGCCAGGGAGATAATCTTGCTCGTTAGTTGCCCACCCACTCGTTTCCCCTGTTACTATGGTATTGATTTCCCTACTACGGACGAGCTGATAGCTGCCAAACAATCCGTGGAAGAGATCCGCGAATTCCTCGAGCTGGACGGACTTCACTACCTGGATATTAAATCAATGCTGAAGGCTGCGGGTGGAGACTCCCGGCGTTTTTGCCTGGCATGTTTCAATGGCGAATACCCGATCCCTGTAGATGAATTTATTGGAAAGCTGGGGCTGGAGAGACCCGATATTATATAGTTCCCTCCTGAACAAGCCTTGCGAACAACTCAAAACTCCTGTCATAAGTATGCTCTGCCTCAGTTGGAAAACAACAAGCCGGTAGCTGACGCATTTTTAGGTGATATCGAATACATTCGCAGCAGATGCCCTTTTTTGGGCATGGTTCATATGTGCAATTGCACCCTTTTATATTTTCTTCCTTTTGACATTCCATCCAAATATCTCCTTATAAGCCTCTTATGAGCTATATATCCAACTCCCGAACCTCTAGTGCGTGGGTCTGAATAAATTCCCTGCGTGGTTCAATCTTTTCACCCATAAGGGTAGTAAACAGGCTTTCTGCTTCATCTGCATCCTTAATGGTCACCTTAAGCAGTGTCCGTTTTTCCGGATTCATGGTCGTATCCCATAACTGAACGGGATTCATTTCTCCCAACCCTTTATATCTCTGGGTCGAGATACCTTTTCTCCCTTCGTTTCGGAAAAAATCCAGAAGTTCATCAAGGCTGTCTAATCTCTTAACAGGTTTGTCCTCAGAATAGATATCAATAGATGTATTAACCATTAATTCTACCTTGTTATACGCCTTTACAAGACGACGGAATTCCGCCTGCTGTGCCAAATCAGGTCCGACCTTGCCGGTTAAATAAGCCAGGTCTTCCACCCCGACAATGAATTCATAGCCTGAAATCTCAGAGCCAGAGGGCTTGATCCGTCCTACTTTATATCCCTTTTCTGTGAGCTTTTCTGCCAGACTTTTTACAAAAGATTCCTCGTAAAACTGACTTGAATTCTTAACCCCCAGGATCAGTAAATCCTGACTCAGCTTCCTCCACATGCCCTTTCTGGACATTACTTCCAGGGCATCTTCATAAGAGACTATGTTTTCCAGAAATGTCTTGAGTTTTTCTCCTTTAATGGAACGCTCTCTGTTTTCAGGCCTTATAGCCATGTTTTTTGTAGCCCTTTCAAAGAGATAGTTGTCGAGTTCTACCTCATCCTTAAAGAAAAACTCTTTCTTTTTTCCCAAAGCCATCCTGTATAAAGGTGGTTGGGCCACATAAAGCATGCCGTTTTCCACAAGTATCATCATCTGACGATAAAAAAAGGTCAGTAGAAGCGTCCTTATGTGGGCACCGTCTACATCGGCATCTGTCATAATAATGATCTTATGATACCTCGCCTTTGATGAATCGAACTCGTCAGTGCCTATACCGGTACCAATGGAGGCAACAAGATTGCGTATCTCTTCGCTGGCAAGCATCTTGTCAAATCTTGCCTTTTCCACATTCATAATCTTTCCTCGAAGAGGTAGTATTGCCTGGAAGCGCCTGTCCCTTCCCTGTTTTGCGCTACCACCTGCAGAGTCACCCTCCACAATAAAGATTTCTCTTTTTTCAGGATCCTTTTCCTGACATTCAGCTAATTTCCCGGCCATAAGCATATCCTGGCCGCCCTTCTTCCTTGTAAGCTCTTTTGCCCTTTTGGCCGCATCTCTTGCCCTGGCCGCCTCTACTGCCTTAGTAAGGATCTTTTTGGCCACCGAAGGATTCTCTTCCAGATAGCTTGAAAGTTTTTCATGGACTATTGAAGACACTATTGACCTTACTTCACTGTTTCCTAATTTTGTCTTGGTCTGGCCTTCAAACTGAGGATTCGGGACTTTGACTGATATTACACACGTAAGGCCCTCTCTTACATCTTCACCCTCCAGCTTCTCCCTCAATTTCCTAGGCACAATATCATCACTGGCGTATTTATTAATACATTTTGTCAAGGCCAATCTAAGCCCTGCTACATGCGTACCGCCCTCTTTAGTACGTATATTATTTACATAGCTTAAGATTCTCTCAGAATACGCCTGGTTGTATTGAAGGGCTATCTCCAACTGTACCTGGTCTCTCTCACCATTAATGTAAACTGGTGTTTCGTGAACCAGCTCTTTATTTTTGTTGAGATACTCTACAAATGAAGTGACCCCTCCTTTAAAGTGATATTCTTTATTATTCCCTGTCTTCTCATCTTCCAGATAGATTTTCACAGATGGGTTTAAAAAAGCCAATTCCCTCATTCTGGCCTGGAGTATCTCGTACTGATACTCTGTTGTCTCTTGAAATATTTGAGGATCCGGTTTGAATGTTATTTTGGTACCTTGCTTTTTAGTAGATCCAAGGAGCTCTATTGGACCCACAGGCTCTCCTCTTTTGTAAGTCTGTCTATAAACCTTTCCATCCCTGTAAACTTCTGCTTCCAAGAATTCAGAGAGGCCGTTGACCACTGATACTCCTACCCCATGAAGACCTCCGGAGACCTTGTAGGTCTGGTGATCAAATTTACCACCAGCGTGTAAACGGGTCATTACCAGTTCCAAACCAGGTATTCCTTCTGTTGGATGAATATCTACAGGTATGCCGCGACCATTGTCTTCAACTATGACGCTTCCATCTTCTTGAACTATGACGTTAATAGAGGTGCAAAATCCAACCATGGCCTCGTCAATACTATTGTCCACCACTTCATATACGAGATGATGAAGACCTTCTGTAGAGGTATTTCCTATATACATAGCAGGTCTTTTACGGACTGCTGCCAGTCCGGAAAGTACCTTTATCTGTTTAGAAGCATACTCTTGTTCATTCTTGTTGATTTTATTGTTATTTTCCATATACTAAACCAGTAATCCTTTTATTTACTTTCCTCTTTGACAAGATTCATAGGCATTATTAATCCTAAAAATCCGATATCTTTATTACCTCTAAGTAGACATGGAGATTCAGGGTTGTTGGCAGTTAATTCTACTCTATCCGAATCCATTACAAATAATGCATCCATAAGATATTTTGCATTAAAAGCGATTTCAAATGGTTCTCCATGATAATCTATATCAATAATTTCTTTTGCTTCTCCAATCTCCTTATATAGTGATTCTATCTCAATTAATTCTGGTGTAATACTGGCCTTAACTCCCCTGAAAGTAGTATCGGAAGAGAGAATTGATATACGTTTTAGGGCATTAAATACCTCTAATCTATCAAAAGTTAAATAACGATCTTTACTTTTTGGTATTATATCACGATAATCTGGAAATTTGCCATCAACTAATCTTATTACCAGGTGATCGTTACCACATATAACAAAACAAAAGTTATTATCAATACCCAAAACCATTCTTTCATGACCTTCTATAATCCTTCTTATTTCTTGGGCCCCTTTTCTGGGAATAATAACCCCTTGATTAAGACCCAGTCCCTTTTCCGGAATATACTTTTCCATTAGGCTGAGCCTGTGACCATCTGAGCTTACCATGCGTATTCGAAATTTCCCTTCTTCATCATGTTCTTCCTCAAAATATACACCTGAAAGGCTGTATTTACGATCGTCATAAGATGAAGAAAATATTGTTTTTTCGATCATCTCTTTTATAATTGAAGCTTCTAAATCAGTGGCGTTTTCGTTGCTTATATTTCTAAATCTTGGGAAATCATCAGGAGCCAGTCCTCCAATTTTGTATTCGGCTTTCTCATCAGCTCCAATTTTCAACCATGTATTTTTATATTCTTCGAAAAATATCTCTTCAGATGGAAATTCTTTAACTATCTCATAAAATTTTCGTGCATTAATAGTAATAGCCCCTTGTTCGGTTATAGAACAAGGAATTTTACTCTTGTAACTTATTTCTAAATCGGTAGCTTCAATAAATAGATGATTTTCGTCTGTATAAATAAATACATTATTAATGATAGTCATCGTAGTTTTTTTATCTACAATAGACTGAATATTGGAAAGAGGAGTCAAAAAATCCTTTTTTTTAACTGAAAATTTTAGCATATTATTACTCCATATATTTAAATAGAAAATAAAGTTAATAAGTACTGTTATTTTTGTTTAAAAATATATAATTAATTGATATTATATGAAATAAATAGTAAAAATATTTTTCTATAGTTGTGATTGAATGTTTAAAAAATTGATATGGTTATTTATTAAAGAAAAACTAACAATTTTTTAACAAGGAATTAACAAAACCAATTTTGCATATTAAAAAATATGCTTTATAAATAACCTTAAAATGGATATAAAGGTACCATAAAATGAAAGATTTTTCCAATGAATTGATTAAAATTATTCATGATAAAGTAAAGGAATTTGGGCCAATAACATTCAAGGATTTCATGGAGATGGCCCTCTATCATGAGAAATATGGATATTACTCCAGATCGTATATTCCTATTGGGAAAAAAGGAGATTTTATTACGAGTCCGCACACACATTGTCTTTATGGTGCATTACATGCGAGACAAATAGAAGAATTCTGGAATATATTAGACCATAAGGCCTTTACTGTTGTAGAGATGGGATCTGGAGCCGGATATCTTGCAAAGGATATTTTGTCTTATTTGTCAAATAGGGAAATTTTTAAATCGATTAATTACATAATAGTAGAACATAAGGCCGAAACAGCCTCTTGCCAGCAGGACCTTTTGAAGCCATTTATTAATAAAATCAATTGGATAAGCAGACTTTCAGATTTGGATTCTATTAAAGGTTGTGTTATTTCAAATGAGCTTTTAGATGCTTTTCCTGTCCATCTTATTCAGAAAGAGGCTTTAGATTTTAAGGAAATATATTTAGACTTCAATGAAGAGGATAATCTTACTGAGGTGCTCGGAAACTTGAGCAATCCTCAACTGGCAGAATATGTAAAGGCGCTCCCTTCAGATCTTTCTGAAGGTTACCGTACAGAAGCAAATCTTGCTATCAGGAAATGGATTTCAGAATTAGCTAGTATAATTTCCAAAGGATTTGTAGTTACAATAGATTATGGACACACAAGAAAAGAGTACTTTCATCCGGCAAGAAATAGAGGTACCCTTTTGGCTTATATGAATCACCGTGTAAATGAGGAATTATACGAGAGGCCGGGGGAGCAGGATTTGACAGCCCATGTTAACTTCAGTGATTTACACAGATGGGGAAAGGAAGTCGGATTTTCCACTCTGGGTTATGTTCCTCAGTGGGCTTTTTTGGGCGGACTTGATTTTGAGGAGACCTTCAGAGAGCTTTCAGGCGGCAAATTTGATCCATTTTCTCCAGAGTTGGCCGCGGTAAAAATGTTATTATTGCCCCAGGGGATGGGAGAGTCTCACAAGGTCCTGGTACAAGGAAAAGATGTCCCTTCAGATTTGGTTTTAAAGGGATTTTCATTAAAGAATGCTATGAAGAGACTTTAAGAAAAATGAGTCGGTTTGATCTCGCCATATTTGATTGCGATGGGGTAATCCTGGATTCCAGAGAGGCAAATAGGGCATATTATAATGCAATACTTAAGGAATTCGGACGTGGTTCAATGAATGATAAAGAACTATCTTTTGTACACATGCACACGGCCGAGGAATCTATAAAATACCTGTTCAAGGATGATGTAGCAGCACAGAAGGAGGCCCTGATTTATACTCAGACACTGGATTACACCGGTTTTATTGATTGTTTGACAATAGAGCCGGGCGTCGGTGATACAATAGAGTCCATTAGACCACCAATGTTGACTGCTGTATCCACAAACCGCAGCACCACGATGTCAAGGGTTGTTGATGTCTTCGGACTGGATAGGTGGTTTGATATCATCGTTTGCGCCCTTGATGTGAATAATCCCAAACCCGACCCAGAAGGTGTGTTCAAGATATTAGAGATATTGGGAGTTGAGAAGGATCGAGCTATATATATAGGGGATTCTGTTGTGGATGAAATAGTAGCTTATAGAGCCGGAATTCCTTTAATTGCTTATAAAAATAAGGAACTAGAGGCTATGTTTCACGTGGAACATTTTATTCAGATAGAATCAATTCTCTCTGATTAGAAAATGGAAATTGGAAATTTGGCCTTCATTCTTTCGTTTCATTTCTCCCTAATTTCAATTTTCCAATTTCAAGTTTCAGGCTGCGAACGGTTACTATTATTGTCTCGTGATCCTTTCAACACCACGCATATATTTGATTAAGGCTTCAGGAATCAGGACACTACCATCTTCCTGCTGGTAGTTTTCCAATATAGCCACAAGTGTCCGGCCTACTGCCAGTCCAGAACCATTTAGCGTGTGCAACAACCTGGTTTTTGTCTGTCCTTTGGGCCGATAACGTATATTTGCACGCCTTGACTGAAAGGCCTCAAAATTACTACAGGAAGATATTTCACAAAACCTGTTTTGGCTAGGGAGCCATACCTCTATGTCATAGGTTTTTGAAGCGGAAAAGCCAAGATCTCCAGTACATAACTCGATAATCCTATATGGGAGATTGAGTTTTTGCAGAACCTCTTCAGCGTCTAAAAGCAATGATTCTAGCTCAGTATAAGAATTTTCTGGCTGGCAAAATTTAACCAACTCCACTTTATTGAACTGGTGTTGCCGCACTATCCCTCTAGTATCTTTACCGTGTGATCCTGCCTCTGATCGAAAACAAGGCGTGTAGGCCATATAATAGATAGGTAAAATCTCCTCATCGAGGATTTCATTACGATGCAAGTTGGTAATAGGCACTTCAGCAGTTGGTATCAGATAGTAGTTCCAGTTTTCCAGTTTGAATAGATCGTCAGCAAATTTGGGTAGTTGTCCTGTGCCGATGAGTGACTTTTTGTTTACAATGAAGGGCGGAAGGATTTCTGTGTAGCCGTGGAGATCCTGGTGCAAATCCAACATAAAATTAATCAGTGCCCTTTCGAGTTTTGCTCCCAATCCACGGTAAACCGCGAATCTTGCACCCGCGATCTTTGCAGCCCTTTCAAGGTCGAGAATGTCCAATCTTTCTCCTACCTCCCAGTGCGGAACTGGTTTGAACTCAAACTCTAATATGTCTCCCCAAGTCCTTATGACGGGA
>JAJSZR010000049.1 GCA_030262715.1 Deltaproteobacteria bacterium | reverse complement strand
GGGGGGGAGTGAACGGTTACGTTGTTGTCGATCACCTGGGTAAAACGGAAAAGTGGAAAAACCTTGTTTCCCTATGCTTTTGCGATTATTTCGACAAATCTGACTTCATTGAAAGACTTGAAGCCGGATATTTCGGAAACAGTATCAGCGCTATTTTCCATTTGGGCGCCTGTTCTTGCACAACTGAGAGAAATGCTGATTATCTCGTTGAAAACAATTACCGGTATACGGCCCGTCTCGCCACATGGCAGGAAAAACACAGCGGTTGCAGATTTATATATGCCTCCAGCGCTGCCACCTATGGAGATGGTGAGCAGGGCTATCGTGATACAGAGGATGAATTACACCTTCTTCGTCCACTCAATATGTACGCGTATTCAAAGCATATGTTTGATCTCCTCGCTCTTCGCAAAGGATGGCTGCCACATATTGTGGGGCTGAAATATTTCAATGTCTTCGGACCTAATGAATACCACAAAGGGGATATGAGAAGCGTTATAAATAAAGCCTATCCGCTCGTGCGTGATGAAGGAAAAATTCGGCTTTTTAAATCATACCGTGACGAATATAAGGATGGGGAGCAGCTTCGCGACTTCGTCTACGTTAAGGATGCAGTTGATATGACCCTCTTTTTTCTCGATAACCCAAGACTAAATGGCATTTTCAATATCGGCTCAGGTGCTGCCCGGTCGTGGAATGAAGTGGCAGCTTCTTTGTTTCAAGCGGTCGACAGGCCTCTTAACATTAAGTATATCCCCATGCCTGACGAGCTGAAGGCAAAATACCAGTACTACACATGTGCTGATATGACAAAACTGCAATCCACCGGATGCTCCCATACCTGTATGGATCTGGATGCGGCTGTAAAAGAATATGTATGGGATTATCTTAATTCAAATAATCACCTTGAACCATAACGCAAACACCAACTTCAAAGTCAGGAAGCAGGTATGTGCTTCACACATCGAAAACCTCCCCATCTTACTCGAGGGCCTTTAGAGCCTTGCGTAAACATTCGTTGATTCTGGCTGTCATCTCTATCACTTCCCGGACATGCTTCAAACTCTCGTTTTTTCCCGCCTCCTCTAGTTGTTCTGCAAACATTTCGTATTCCTCCTGGTGATGATCATTGTGTGTGATCCAGTTCTCCAATCTGATTCTTGCCTTTTCAATGAAATCCATAACCAAAGCCTCCCTTATCTAATCTTCCACCAGCAAAATACGATGATCAACAAGGTTCATCTCCTTGATGTATGCCTTGACCAGGCGCTGTTCACCAAATCTGAAATTCGATGGCCCGGTTTTTTAGGACCTGTTGTCCACACCACCAACATGAGAGATAAATCGTCGGCATTTCATTAGTCTGCTGCATCGGGCTAACCCACTCCGCGTTAAAAAGATCTTCAGGAAAAGAAGCAAACAATCTCTTCACCCGACTATCCAGAAGCTGCTGAAACTGTACCACCTCGTCCAGTGACACCTGATCTTTCATGATCTTTTGCTCAAGTGTCCGGTATTCATTCTCATCACCATAGCGTTGCTCCTTTAATGATAGCCTCAAGCCATTCCGTCCGTTTTTCAATGAGAATGTATAGTTGTGCTTGCCAAAGTCGAAGACTTTCAAACGTTGATTCCCCAGTGTAACCCCAAGCAAGACCTGGATGGCATCCAGGGCAGATGTGCAATTTTCCGCAATTACCGAAATTTCTCCCCCCAGGCTCCCGTTCTCAGAAAGTAGTCTCTGAGCATATTCACAGACCTTACAGCCAATCACCAACTCAGGGCACAGGTGGCCGTGGAAATCAACGACTTTCTTGAGCGTCATATTGTTGACCAGCATCTTTCTCTCCTCCCGATAAAGCACCATCAATTCCCTATCGCCTAAAATTCGAAAGCTCAGGACCCAAAAACCCCTATTGAAAGGACTCCTTTGATTCCTATCGCACCGCTGGAAGTAGAGAAAATAGACTTCATCATTATCCGCTTTGACCAGAAAACCATTGATATGACCCTTTGCCTGAGTTCTGAAACGACCAAGAGTCTCGTGAACAATGTATTTTTTTTCTCTAAAGGTAAAATGAACAGGCATCTGCAGGGCGTTGTCGAAATCCACCCTTACCTCTTTCTGGATATATTCCATTAGATCGTACCGGATAGACCGCAAAGCCTCTGCTGCATTCATACTTACACCCGTTACACTATGCACTTTATGCATCATTACGTTGCTTTTCCCCCTTATCAAAGTAGAGATAGGCTAATAAACCTAAACCAATTGTTGCTAAACCGATCATCGAGGTTACAGGTCTGCTCTTGATGGAAATATAGATGATCCAGAGATTGCCTATCACAAACAGAAATGGGGTTACAGGGTATCCCACGGCCTTATAATTCCTCGTGAGCGCAGGTTGTCTTATCCTGAGCAGTATCATTCCCACTACAGTGAACATGGCACACAATGAGAGCGTAAAACCGATATATATGAGAAGCCTGTCAAAAGATGCGGTAAGAACCATAACAATTGCAATACCTGCCTGCAGCAAGATTGCATATGCGGGCGTGTTGCGAAGGCCATTGACTTTTCCAAAAAGTTCAAAAAATACGCCATCTCTTGACATGGCATAATATACCCTTGGTCCGGTCATAATCATGGCACTTAGAACAGATAGAAGGCCTATGGCAATAGCTCCGGCAAAGTATTGACTAACATGATCCCCGAACAAAGAAGCCGCAGACTCTGCCCCGACTTCGAGGACCCCGCTCATCTCCTTGGCGGGAAGCGCGTAAATATATACGACGTTCAAAAGCAGGTACAGACACATGACTGTCAAAGTCCCGGTAAAAAGGGAAAGCGGGATATTCCTGCCCGGTCTCTTGATTTCAGCGCCCAGATAAGCAGCAGCATTCCATCCACTGTAAGCAAATGAGACAAATATAAGAGAGATGGCAAACTTGTCTTGGAAGACTGAGCGCATGTCCAGACCTCCGGAGAAATTGCCTGCTGAACCATGACCCAGGAAAAGCCCGGCTACAACAAATACAACGACAATGCCAACCTTAAGGGTAGTCAATGCATTCTGAACCCTGCTCCCCATCAAGAGGCTGTGATAATGAACCAGCGAAAAGATAATGATCACACCGATAGCCACCACACTCTGTGGCGATATGGCAACGATATTGACGCCTAAGAAAGGAAAAGTCATTTCTGGACCAAGAGGAAGTGAAAATGAGCGAAATAAATAGGTGGCAAAGGCAATGGAAGCTGCTGCAATAGGAGCTGAAAAACCTACGATCAAAGATACCCAGCCGGAAAGGAAACCCATGCCTTTGCCAAAGCTTTCCCGCAAGAACACATACTCCCCGCCTGCCATAGGGAACATGGCCCCCAGTTCCCCGTAACAAAGGGCACCACACAGCGCAAATATGCCTCCCACAAGCCAGCAAAGGAGCATGGTTTGAGGATCGCCGAGCTCTTCTATAATGAACCCGGAGGTAGTAAATATCCCGGTCCCCACCATATTGGCGATTACCAAAATGGTGGCCGAAAAGAAACCAATTTCTCTTCTCAGGTCACTATTGCTCAAATTCTTCTTCGTCAAAAATATCTTGATGGTATAGGGAGAATGCTTCAGATACTTATTCCATCTGTTTCTGCATCCGTTTCATGGCCGACTCATAGGGCTTGCCTTGCATAAAATGCCCGATAAACAAAAGGCCCATGAATCTTTCCTTGTCTTTTGAGAGCTTTTCTCCCATATCAGCCACCGTACCGCGCAAGATGCGCTCTCGATCAGGGTACCCGGCCCAGTAGACCACGGCACACGGCATATCCGGCGGGAGGACTTCCTGAAGCGCAGCGAATACCTTTCGTGGCTTCCACAGGGCCATGTAAAGGACCATTGTTGATTCATATTTCGCCAGGACCTTGAGTATTTGGCGATCTTTCATGCTCCAACCCATTAGGGAAAAAGGCGCTGATTGTATGACAAAGCGGTTATCATAAGCCGGGATCGTGCTTTTTCCCAAGGCTGCCATGGCTGCTGCGTCGCATCCCATACCGGGAATGATAACCACGTCCTCACGATCGAACTGTTCCGCGTACCAGTGGCTGGGACCGTAAAGGCAGGGATTACCGGAGTCTAGCAGCCCTGTGTCTTTACCCTCGTCCAAGAGGCCCTTGATCTTTTCCACCCGCTCATCCCTTAACCTAAAGCGTTCTACCTTGAACCGAGCAAATTCCTCCTCGTTTAGTTCATCTTGCTTTTTCCCCTTGTAGTCCCAAATCCCTGTCCATGGATCAAAAAGGATAGGCTTGTTGCCCACATACTCGGCAAAGAGTTTCACATGCCTATCCGGGGCTACAATAACGTCCATTTGCTTGATCGTATTTAGGGCCTGCAATGTGGCGGTCCTAGGTCCGGCCGGACCGGTTCCGATCACATATAAGTGACCGCGGCCCCATGCTGCAGCCTGGGAAGGCCAACAAAACGATCCGGATACAGCCAAACCAATCACCACAAGGAAGAAAAGCTGTCTTGTTTTGTTCATGGACTTATCTCCTAAAACTTCACACCGACCTGGAATCCGCAGACATACTCCGGCATGTCATAACCCGCTATCTCTTCGTAATCCGCACCGGTCACATTGTTGCAAAAGATGCTGGCCATGTATTCCATCTGGTCAAACCTGAACTTCTGCTCAAATCCTACATCCATGGTTATGTATGGATCCATCCCTTCACCCTTTTGAGACTCACGCGCATCAACGTATCGAGAACTCAACTGGAACCATCCATCCTCCCAGACCATATAGCGAGCGAGCAGCTTGACCTTATTCCTGGCCAGGAGGTCGGGAAGATAGTATGTCCATCCGTGTTCATAACCAGTGTCATCCACGCTGTGTCTTTGATACACATAAGAAGCAGTGGCCCGGAAACGGTCCCCCAGCTTGATTGTGGCTTCCAGCTCTCCACCGTAAAGTCTGACATGGTCAATATTGCAAAGGCAGTCAGTCCCTGCGCCGGGTCCCTCCGAAGGGGGAATGGTAATGCCGTTATCATTGATAAAATCATCAATGTCATAATACCAACCAGCGGCCCTGACGGTAAAAACCTTGAAATCCTGTATGATCCCCAGTTCATACTCCCATGCCGATTCAGGGTCCAATCTAGAATTCTCTCTGGACGCGCACCGCGCCCACCAGTAGTAGTCTCAGGGACACGGGAGCCGGTAAGAGCGACTCACTGCGGCATAGAGGGCCGTCTCCGGGGTGGCCTGGAAATCGACCTTCAGGCTTGGATAGAAGCCGTCGTCGTTATCTGTTTTGCCCGCATTATCAGCATTGAATGGCCAGCCGGGAGGCTGGGAACCGTACCCCATTTCCCACCAACCGTAATAGACGTCCATATCGACATAATAGTAGCGAACACCGGGGGTAAGGGTCCACCGGTCACCGAGGTGAATAACATCCTGGACATAGGCTGATTTGACATTGTAGATGATGGGGTCCTTGTCCGGCCAGCCCAGTTCCTGGTACTCGGCCCCTGCCGTCACGCTGTGGGAGTCGAACAGGTCGATGTCCCGGTACTCGCAGATTATTCCCTTTGTCCTGTCATCAACAAACTCGTCTTTTGTAAATTTTTTCTCCGGATTTTTCATTGAGGCGCCTTTGCCATAACTGCTGGTCCAGCGCCTGCCCTCGGTCCAAAACCCATGGACCTTGACCGTACCCGGCCCCAGGGGCATCTGAAAGATACCATCCAAATAGGAGGTATGTTTTTTCCACTCCGGACGTAGTGAACCTGTTGTGGGCAACTGGGGCCAATTGATGTGCCTCAGTTGGTCGGCAGACTTCTTAAATTTGGGATAGTCGTCATCATAGCGGGCAGCTACACCCGGATCAGGATCATTCGGATCATTGATAACAGGGAAGCCGTAGTCGACATCGGAATACTTGGCACCTACAGTGAAAGTGGCGTCACTAGGAAGAAAAAAGCTCAAATGCCCGTTAAGGTTGTCCGCTCTCTGAAAGTCGTTTCTGAGATAACCATCCGTATCTCCTCTACTTGCTGAAAAATGGTAACCCACGATATTGCCGACACCCCCATCAACAGAGCCTGACACGTTGTAGGTATCATACCTTCCATAGCCCCCCTTAAAACTCACATCAGGTTTGGGTTCATCCGTCTTTTTCCCCTTTTTCGTAATCATGTTGATCACGCCACCGATAGCAAAAGGATGAAGCACGGAGTGTCCGCCCCGGATGATTTCAATGCGCTCGATATCATCCAAGTTCAACGTGGACCAGTCAACAATATACCTGCCGTAGTGGCCTGTTTGATTGATCCTGCGACCGTCGATCTCTATGACCATGCGTCCTTCGTTGAGGCCACGGATGGATACCTCGTCGCCCGGGCTGGCCATTAGCGGATTGGCGCGTTGCACATCAATGCCGCCGATTTCGGTCAGCACGTCTGTCAGCGTCTTAACCTCACCGGGCTTTTTGAATTCATCCACGTTAATGATGGTCTTCTCGGTTGTTATCTCAACGCCCGGCTGCGGGGCCATCACTGTGATGGTCCCAATATCAATCGGCTCTGGTTCCTTTTCCCCGGCCAATCCAGGAATCGAGATCGTGACCATGATAAAGGTAAGTCCGGTCACAAGAAAAACGTTCCAAAACTGTTTCCGTTTACCAGTTGATTTCACTCCTCTTTTCTCCTCTCTTGGCTACATGACACCTGCCTTGAAACGTCAAAGCAGGATATCACCTGATGTTGTGCAGGCTATTTTTTCGGGATATCTACTTTGAAGGCAAATCATGCTACGAATTTTAGGAAAGTACTACTATTGGCAAAAAATGTCAACTTTTTACCGTGAAAATATATTTATTTGCCACAGACACACACGGACATTTTGCCCTGCCGACATGACAGGGCAAAAACAATACGCGCCCAAGGGGCACCGACAATTTATCCGCTGGTGTGTCCACCAGCGGATAAGGTCTTTTGTCCGTGTGTGTCTGTGTGTGTCGAGCGAGCACAGCGAGCAGGTGGCGAATTTTTATACTCGGGGGTGACGAAATGCCCCGTCATGACTGTTTGGGATGATTAATCTCTCTAACGTGGATGGGCTTGGGACAGATCTTGGTACTCAGGTCAGCTCAAACACTATGGTGAGCTCCAGGGGGATTTCGCCTTTAAAGAGATGTGCAGGCGCTTTTGGAAATGGGGCTGCATCCTTCACTGCCATAAGAGCTGCACCATCCAGGGTCTTGTTTCCTGATGTCTTCACAACCTCGGCCGACCTTATATCTCCTTCATGTCGAATTACAAAGCGTACAGTCACACTCCCTTCTATCTGTCTGATCCTGGCATTTTCAGGATATCTCTTGTGTCTTTCTATTCTGAGCCGCACCATCTCAAGATAGCTGTCGGCTGTTGTATAATCGCCGGACGCTGCAAGCTGATCCGGACTCCAGTCGGAGATGTCCGGGCTGGGAACATCCGGGATATCCGGCATGCTGATTCCCTCCACAAGGCTGTCGGGCAGGTCTTTCTCTACCGGCTCAAGTTTTATCGGTTTCAGGCGTGGGATAAGCTGGGTTACTCTTAGATCTTTAATCTTCTGTGGCTGATCAGGCGGTCTGGGCCTGTGACGCGGTCTAGGAATACTCCTTGTGACGGGTTTTGAAATATTTTGAAGTGTCAACTCGATGTAAGTAAGAGTGTTTGAACTATAGAGCTTGGAAATATGCAAAAACAGGACAAGATGTATTAAAAGGGACATGCCCAACAGACCATATAAAAGCCGGTTGGGACTTCTTTTTGTTGACTGGGATTTCACTCTTTAAGCCTAAAATTGATTACATTGCAAAAAGTCTGAAATATGATTCCGCTCAAAAAGCCCGAGATGCAAGGCGCGAAGTTTTCCGGGAGTGAGACGTACTTATCGTACGTCGCAGTGACTGGAAAATTGAAGCAACGCCGCAGATTGGGTTTTTTCAGCGGAATCAAAATTTCTTTTCGGTCGCCAGACATAGCCTCCCGGCCCCGGCTGCCTTGACCACATCCATAATCTTTACTGCCTTATTGAGGATTACGGCCCTGTCAGCCCTGACAACGACCAGTTTGTCTTCCCTGCCCCCTATCATCTCTTTGAGCCCATCAAATAACGCGGGCATGGAGACCTCCCTGGTCCCAAGAAATGCCCTTCCCTGCCGGTCCACATAGACTGTAATCACCTCCTCGGTCTGTGGTGCCGAGGCCTTGGCCTGTGGGAGCTTGACCTTGATCCCTTCTTCAACCATAAAATTCGTAGTAAGCAGGAAATAGATCAGAAGGAGAAATACTATATCAATCAGAGAAGTCAGGGGGACCTGAACACCCATACGGGCCCTTCGTTTAGGATGAACAAGCATGATCAGGTTACCTCCCGGTGGCCTTGATGGCGGTCTTGATAAAGGTCACCATTCCATCCTGTAGCTGGGCCTCATACTTGTCCACGCGGGACACGAGATAGCTGTGAGCCACCATGGTGGGAAGGGCTACGGCAAGGCCCAGGGCCGTGGTCAGCATGGCCTCCCAGATACCGCCTGCAAGTACAGCGGCATTGACCTTGCCGCCCATCTGTTGAATGACCATAAAGGCCTTGATCATGCCCATGACCGTCCCCAGCAGACCGAGCAACGGAGCAATACTTCCAATGGTGGCAAGGACCTGGAGATAGCAGGAAAGCTCCCTGACTTCCTCCTCTGTAGAGTGGACAACCACTGTCTCAAAGGTCTCCCGGTCATGATCTATGACCTCCAAGGCACTTGCCAGGATACGTGCCATGGGGGATTTATTCCCTCTTGCAAGATCAATGGCCCGAGAAAGCGCACCATCTCGCACATATCCGGCCACTCTTTCCACCAATCCAAAACCCCGGATGCGAACCCTGGAAAAATGGATCAACCTTTCCAGGAAAATGGCTAGGGCAACTACAGAGCACAAAAGGATCGGCACTACAAGAATGCCGCCCTTTGCAAGAAAATCAAACATATCTATCCCCTTTCCTATTTTATGTCTTCAACAATATCCGGCCTGCCATCAAAATTGAGATCTATCGAACGCTTCACAATTGCCTCTGACTCATCGTATTCTTCCCATAGATCCGGCTTCCCGTCTGCATTTGTGTCTTCCCCGACAGTGGTCAGGCTCCCATTTTGATAGTGATACCAGGTATCCACATGGCCATCTCCCGAATGATCCTCTTCGGCCTGGATCGCCTCTCCGGCCTGGTTATAAAACCAGGTGATGTCCAGGTGATCAACGGCCTCATGCCTTTCCTGGCTCTTGACCAGTTTTCCTTCAGCATTGAAATATTCCTTCAGGTCCGGATTGCCGTCACTGTCTTCATCAATCTCTCTGAGCCTTAAGACGTTCTTTTTATAACAATAGCGACCCTCCGGCTTTCCATCACCGTCGGCATCCACTTCCATCACCATGGTCCATGGTGATCTATCGAACCACTGAGTGATTTCAAAACGTCCGTCATTATCCTTGTCCCTGATAAGCCGGTATTTCCTTTCATTCCTGTAGAATATCTTTAAGCTGATCTTCCCGTCACCTTCCTCGTCTCTTTCCACCCTTGCAAGCTGCCCATCTTTATAATATTCCCAGGTATCGATCCTCCCGTTGAGATCCGTATCACTTTCGACCCGCTCCTTCTCTTCCTTGGCATTAAAGTAAATCGTTACATCCGGCCTTCCGTCCTGATTACGATCCTCTGTCTGGCAACAGGCCTTACCCTCCTTAAAGAGCGTAATGGTCTCCTTGAATCCGTCGCCATCAGCATCATAGATTACCTTGACCGGCAGACCTGCATGAAAGGTCCTGATCCTGTCAATCCGGCCGGTATGCCTGGTGTCTTCCTCTATGCTCTCAGCACAGCCGTCTGCATCAAAATGGATAAAAACATCCATTTCCCCATCAAGGCTTGAGTCTTTCTCCTGATAGTAAGGTTTACTGTCCTTGAACCGGGTTATGATGTCATAGCGGCCGTCCCCATCATCATCCACACGTCTCTGTAACAGCTTATCATCCCTATAGGTCTGCCAGATATTCGGTTTGCCATCGGCATCCGTATCTCTTGAGGACGAGAAAAGCCTTCCCTCCTTGAAATGATAAATGCTGTCAAACAGGCCGTCTCCTGTAGTATCTTTTTGTATCTTCAGGAGACGCTCCTGCGAATCAAATTGAATAACTTGAATCACCTGGCCGGTGTTACTTGACAACCTTTCATGCCGGGTCCTTTTCCCTGCTTCAAAATAGTCCCGGCAATCAATCCGCTGGTCATGATTTGTGTCCATTTCGACCTCTATGATCTGCTCTTTTTCATAATATTGGAATCGATCCATAAACCTGTCTTCATTGCTGTCGATCTCGAGCCTGATGAGCTTGCCGCGTCTGTCAAAAAGGGCGATCTGGTCTATCTTTCCATCCTTGTCCGTATCCCGTCTCACGACGTTTTCACGTGCGCATGCCGGTTCAAGTTGCAACAAAGCAACCACAATCAGTATGATAAGAAATAAGAAAAGATGCCTCATAACAATACCTTGGCAACAGGAATAAAAATAATTCAATCTCTTCTCCAGAGGGAATATTAAATGAAAGAAAGACTTAAATAACACATATCATTTAAAAGTGCTACGACCATTAAAAAATGTCAACTTCTGAGCCTCTTGCGGAATTGCCGTCATGTATTGAACAGTAACTTGATATATAAGCGTTTACGGAACGTTGAAATTAGAAAATAGAAATTGGAAATTTGGCCTTCATGCTTTTGTACTGTTTCAGATGATCGTATTATCTGATAACCTACGGTGTTCAGAAGCTTTTTGTTCCTCTTACCCAAATTTCTACTTTCCAATTTCAAGTTTCAAGCCGTGAACGGCCACCTTGATACTAATGGATGCGGGTCACCTAGATATTCGGAATCAGCAAAATCTTATAAGATCCAGAGAACGCCTTATCCTGTTGAGAAAAGATTCTCTAATTCCTTCATAAAAACCGAGTCCTTTATGAAATCGTTCTTCTTGATACTCAGCGGTCAAGCATTCCACGGTAAATCCGATTTCTTCCAGACGGCTTTTGTAGCTGTCTTGTTTTCCCAAAAGGTCTTCCTGTACATGGAGCCCGGCAACATACATAAAGGGTATGATGCGGGCTCTCAACCCGGTTTTACCTGGATGATAGGAAGACAGAGTTGCTTGAATCTTTCTAAGTACGCCTTCCCTGTCAGGGATTCCTTCGACTGAGCAAAAATAAACGTTGCTAAATCTCCGAGACAGGAGGTGGTCGAGCCCTAAGTAAACAATATTTGCTGAGTCGTCACACAGCGGCGTGCCATGTGCAACCAGCAAGTTGATTCCTTTTTCAGGGGGAATGAAATCCTTTGAAACAATATCGAGTATCTCTTCAACAAAATGCCACCGATGCAACAGGGTCTCCCCCACAAGCACTTTGAGGCCGGGAAACGATCGGCACGAATCCACAAGGACCTCATATTCCGTTCCTGGAAAGATCAGAAGCGGCTGAACAATGACTCTAGTGAAGCCTTGTTGTTCAAGGGATGCCAGGGTTTGCAGAATCCCCGGATGCCCTGTCTTTTCCCGGATGATCTCGGAGGTATACGCCCATGAAATATCGTAATCTTTAAACTCACTGCGCACTAAATTGTCGAATAGATGGTAAACAGCCTTGCCTCTTTGGGCCGTGCCGAAGGCAGTAAGAACAATGGCAGGATGTTCTTTAAGGTTGCCTCGCCGTCTGTACTTTTTGATGTGCATAACCATCTCCTGGAAAGATTCACGTCAAGGGCACGCGATGTCAGGTTTTCTACCTGTATTTTTTCGCACCAAAAATAACCAACCCTATAATGAAAATAACAAATAAGGATGCAAGCCATTGTGCGCCGGAAGACGGCAGGTCAGTGGTGTCATCTTCCGTCTTGACCTCCTCCATCTTATATCCTTCCACTCTTTCTGACTCCGTCCCTGCTTTTGAGGTGTTTTTCTGATATTCTGCGCTGGCCTTGGGAGTCTTTTGATCTGA
Organism: Deltaproteobacteria bacterium; assembly: GCA_030262715.1. Classification (GTDB taxonomy): domain Bacteria; phylum Desulfobacterota; class Dissulfuribacteria; order Dissulfuribacterales; family UBA3076; genus UBA3076. The sequence goes on along the minus strand of JAJSZR010000049.1, from coordinate 4,836 downwards.
TGACTGTAGTCTCTTGGTGAACCCTTCATTCAGTTTTTTCTGCAATTTCTTTCGTGCCTTAACCTGCTCGGCCAGTTGCTTGCCCACGGCATGCTCGATGGCCAGCTTGAACCTCTCGACCATTTCAGGCGACATGACTCCTGGCAGGGAAATAATGTTTACCACCATCTGGTTAAGTACCGGATTATTGCAGGTATGATCACAGCATGCCACACCCTTCTCGATGATATTAAGGGCGTATTCTGCTGCAAGCCTTTTCTTGATCTTTTCACCGGCATTCCAGTAGCCCTTTCGGATCGATTCCAGCATGCGGGCGGTAATGGACTGATAGGCCCAGGGGTTTTCTCTGTTAAAGAAATCCTTCATTTCGAGACCGTATTTATCTTCCACATACACATCATAGGTCTGCTCCCATTTGGTCTTGTCAATGGCGGAAGGTACTGTCACCTGCCAGCCCCACATGTATTCCACAAAGTTCGACATCTCCCGGGCACCGGCATATTTTTCTTTCTTCATCCCCTCAATCCATTTGGGATTAAGATAACGCGTTCGAAGCTCGCGGCCGATGGTCCTGGCTACATCTTCCACCTCTACACGGTCCGGGACCCTCTGCATGGTAATCAGGGTATCGGGGACCTGCCCACTCTCTTTTTTGACGGCAAGAAAAAGCCCTCCCAGATACTGAAACATGTCGTCATTATCCATGGTTCCATAGATGTTAGAAGATATAGAATGGACGGCCACGTCCACTCCTTTAAGATTTTGCTTGAATATCTCCTTTGCCTTTTCTCCCCATTTCTCCTGTCCAAAGGCATAGCCAACCCGGTTTTCATACACCTTTACGATCTCATCATCCGATTCCCAAAAGCCGGAATTTCCTGTCATCTCACAGACCCCGGTTCCATATGATCCGGGTTTTTCCGTAAATATCCTGATCCTGGAAAAGAGATCCGCCCTTTCTTCATCCGAGCCGGATGCTATCAAGAGTGTCTTAATCTCTGCATTGTGTTTGCTGATCAGGTTTTCTATATCTGTCTGGATGACTGCCTTCTGGACCGCCTTGTCAAGAAAGAGCAGCATATTGGGGAAAAGGTCCCGGTAAAGGCCCGATGGGTTTATCAGGATATCGATCCGGGGGCGATCCAGCTTTCTGCCCGGGATCACCTCTGTGCCCGTGATCCGTCCGGCCTTGTCCCAGGTAGGCTTCAAGCCCATCAAATAGAGTATTGTGCTTTCGTTGATCCCCTCGTTTCGGATCGTCTCGGTGGCCCAAAGAACAACAGCCACCTTTTCAGGATAACGCTTCTTCTCTTTCAGGTTCTTTTTGATGATCTGCTCGGCCGCCTGTCTGCCGAGGTCCCAGGCCGTTTGAGAGGGAATTTTGTCTGGGTTGAAGCCAAAAAAGTTTTTTCCGGTAGGGATCGCACCCACGTTTCTTATCGGGTCATTCCCTTCCCCTGATGGTACGTAGCCGCCTTTCAGGGCTTTGGTGAGATAATCGATCTCCCTTGGTCCGGAATCGACAAGGCCTGTTTTTACTTCTTCTTCATTCGCCTGGCTGTTGCGCTTTGAAACGGCCTTGATCGTATCCTGTAAGGCCTCACCTTCAGGCGATATGCCAAATGTATGCATACCATAGGGCATGAAGTTTTCCCTGATCTCAAGCAGGTAATGCTCGATCTCTTCGAGCACACCCTCGTCAAACTCCGTGATGCCAAGATCATTAAGGAGCCCCATGTTTGTGACAAGATCTTCTATTTTTCCAAGCTTTCCCGGCGCTGTCTGGCTTCCAAGAGAAACGGCCCTGTTATAGCTGCTTATCATATCGTATAACCGGCTGTATTCATGATAGAGCCCCGCCTCCTTGACCGCCGGGATCAGGTGGTCGATGATGACCCCCCTGCCCCTGCGCTTGGCCTGGACCCCTTCTCCCACATCATCCACGATGTAAGGATAGATGTTGGGAATATCAGTGATCAAGACTTCCGGAGGGCAGGAAGGCGAAAGTCCTGCCTGTTTCCCGGGGAGCCATTCATGGGTAGCATGTGTCCCCAGATGGATCATGACATCCGCATGAAAGACGTGTTTGAGCCACAAATAGGCGGCAATGTACTGGTGATGTGGATAAAGGGTCGGATCATGATAGAGCTTCATGGGATCGTCTCCCCAGCCGCGGGCAGGCTCCGGCATGATAAGGACATTTCCAAGAATAACTGCCGGAATGATGAATTCTTCGTTCTTGATCATGATGGTTGAGCCTTCCACTTCTCCCCATTGCTCAATGACTTTTTTTTTGAAATCTCCAGGTAGCCCGGCAAACCACTCCTGATAGGTCTTTAGCGGAAGCCGGATGACCTTTTTCTCTCCAAGCATCTTATCCAGTTCCCCCGGGGCCCAACTGCCGACATTCCTGCCGTACTTCAGGACCAGATCCTTGATCGCGTCTTCGCTTAGATTCTTGTCTATGGCGACCCGACACCCCTCTTTTTTCATGCGCTGGAGGATAAGCTCAAGACTCCTGAATACATTGAGATAACTGGCACCCACGTTTTGCTTCCCCTGGCCGTGATTATAGTAAAGGATGGCCACCCTTTTTTTCTTATTCTCTTTTTTCTTCAATTGAACCCACATCTTCAGCCTGGGGATGAGCAGCTCAATGTTTTCCTTGATAGGTCTGTGAATAAACAAGACCTTACCGGTCTCTTGGTCCAATTGCCCTACCTTACCGGTGAGAACGGAGGATTCGATCAGGCCTGATATTTCCGGATTGGCAACAGTCCAGACCACGTCCATAGGCGGGATTCCTATCGGATCACCACGCCATTCATCGATCGTATTTGAGTAAAGGTTAATCGCGTTAAAGATTGGGGCATTCAGATTGGTGAGGGCGCGTCGAACATCGTCGTTTAAGGCTGAATAAAATTTAAGGGAAAAAGCCAAAACCAGATCGACTCTTGCCTGTTGATTCCTATCCATAAACAGCGACGTCAAAATGTCAAAATCGCGGCCAAAGGCAGGAGCCACGTTGAATCCTTCATCCTCAAGCCTCTTTATCAGGTAATCGATCTTCTCCACCTGCCCATCTATGAGGAAAGATGAAAAAAGCATCATGCCTATCCACGGGGCGTCTTTGATATACTCTTTTCGCTTTCTGTACCAATGAAGATATTCCTCAAGGCTTGTGAAAACCGCATCTGCACCAGTATGGTATATCCCCAAGCACGGCAGCTTCTTGACTTCGTCATAGGCGATGGATGGGTCAAGCTCGTTACGGGCCACCCGGCAGATGAGGTTTTGGATATTAGCTACACAGAGGTTACTGAAATACTCCTGAATATCAGGATCAAAAATAATGCCTTCCCTCTTAAGGGCCTCATCATCCCTGGAACCTCTCACGGCATATATGCTCTTGTTCCTGATTTGGACATCTTCTATCAGATACCTGCCCAGTTCACCCTGCATCACATCACAGATAATAACCTCGGAAGCATCAATAAACTCCCTTGCCGAACTATCCTTGGTAATATCGTGATAAGTAAAAAATCTGACTTTGATATTGTCAGGCAGCCGAAGCTCTTTGATTGCCTTGTTGACAAGGTAGGTGTCCGCATCAATCACCAAAAAAGATATCTGTTTTGCCAAAGTTGTCGATGGGAACAGAAAGAGTATCGCAAGCGGTAAGAGACTATAGAGTCTTTTTATGTCGTTCACTTGATCCTGTAATAAATCCCGTTGAGCAAGGCGTTTACGGTCATACGCAAGACAAGCGGCATATCTTCAGTTTCTGTGACCTCCTTCAGGTTTGCGATCTCTTTTCCCGCGATTTCTTCGGCGACCTTCTTGCACGAGAGTCCATAGCTGCTCAAATCAGCGACCAGCCCCCTTTCATAGTCGTCACTTATTGCGAAAGACGATCCCACAAATGATGCATAACGGGGTTGGAGCAATACATCTTCCAATGCCCCAAGCAATCTTTTCCTGTCACCCTTGTCTTCCACCTGCATTGAGGTAATCAAATCAAAAAAGCTGATCTTTCGATCCTTCAGTCTTTGGAAAATATTGCGCTGGGCGACGATACCATTTTGCCTGTAGACCGCTTCTTGAACTGCCTCATATACGGCCCTGGCGATCAGTTCTCCCATCTTTGTATGGCCGCCGGAATTGTCAACCGGTATCCCATCTCCCTCCACAACTATGATGTTATCGGTTCCGGTTCCGGTTGCCTGGTGAATCCGCGGGGTGTAACTGCTTCGGATATCAAGATCCTGCAATGCCGTGGTTTTTGCCTCTGTGGCACTTATAATGGCCCTGGTCATGGCACGTGGTGAAAGTTTCATGTTTGGTAAGATGATGATATTGATTGTTCCTGGCTCATAAAACCTCCCTTCATCCGCAGACATCCTGACCGCATTTGACTTCACACCGGCTGTTACGAGGGCGTAGACTTCCATCTCCCTGAACCTTTCCTTCTTAATGGCCAGATTGTCCATGTCCGCGCCGGTAAAAAGAAAACTGGCCATATCCTCAGATTTGCCGATAACCTCATATACCCGCTTCCTTATTTCCTCTAAACCGAGTTTATGGCCGATCCCCCAACAAGGAGGGGAAGAATAATGGTTGCCTACTGATTCTATTCCTCTGCGCTCTCCTTCAAGGGTTGAGAACAGGGATAATGGTTTCGTAAAATCGATGATAAGGGTCTTGTTTGAAAAATCATGGATAGTGCTGCATGAAATACGGACATCTCTTATGTAATCAAGATCAAGATCGAGCCTGCGAAATCTGAACACCCGGTCTTTGAGGACCTGCTCTTCTTTTTTGGAAAACTTATCTTCG
>JAJSZR010000048.1 GCA_030262715.1 Deltaproteobacteria bacterium | reverse complement strand
TTGAACTTTTCATAGTTATTGTGCAGAATATTCCATAGTGGCGACCGGAACGGATCTCTGGGGTGACAGATAGGCGAGGCTTCGAGCATGGCAAGAACCTTTGTGCTGTTTCTGCGAAAAAAGATACACGAGGCGGGTTGGACAGTTCGAGTCCTGGTGAGATATATAGTCCTCCAGGTACCCGGTACGGCTTTGCTGGTCTTGATCTTGATCCAGCTTCGCAATTGGTTCGACCTTCCTGTGTGGTCTGTGTGGGGCCTCGTCGCTATCTCGGTGACAAAAGATGTAATCCTGTTTCCCTTTGTCTGGCGCGCCTACGACTGGGACCGCCAGGGGGAGGCATACTCGATGGTCGGCATACGAGGAATTGCGAAGGAGCGGCTTGCGCCGTCAGGCTACATCCGGATCCGCGGGGAGCTGTGGAAGGCCAAGGTGATGGGGGGTGGTCCGCCCATTGAAAAAGGAGAGGCCGTTCGGGTTGAAGAGATGCAAGGCCTCACATTACTCGTACGGCCCGACAAAGAAGAAGGCACCGAGTAAACGGGACTCACAGGAGCCATATGTTGTGTGGCGGCTTGTTCAACAATAACTAAGACAACGTGCGCTGCACCGCCCGGAGTTGCACGCGCCGCAATTCTATCCCGACCGGAGCTTCAAACTGGTAGGTCAGCCTCTTTTACCCCGCGAATAAGAAAGATAAAATAGTCTATCCCCAATTTTTCATAACCATATTTTGATCTATTTGAAGAATCAAATAGCCATCGAAATCTGTCTTGATATCTGCAAGCAGCATACAATCCCAGCCTTGCGGCTACATCTTCGCAATCCACGGGCTTTGGCGTAGAGCTTTTTTGAACTTCTCAATAATGGGCATTCCGATAACTCCCCCCCTTTGAAAAAGAGGGATTGAGGGAGATTTTATTCAGAAATAGCGTCCCATAGATCATAATTGCCGATGACCATTACTCATTTTTCCGTCTGCTTCAGATCGCTGATCCAGTATGGCATAAAGGTGTCAGAGAATTGATATGCACCCTTAAGAGTCTTGAACAAAATTCCCTTTTTCGTAAGGGAATCAAGAGAAGCCTTGATGGAGGATGAAGGGCCAATCCCATAGGTCATCTGGAATTCCTTTGAAAAGGGTTTGGCATCAGGTTCTCTGCTTAAGGCCATAAGGAGAGTTCTTTGCAGTTGAGATGCAGCTTGCCACAATAGCTCAAAGTGAGGGGAGTCCTGCCGGGCAATCACCCATGGGAGCTTCTCAATCAAATCAGGGGTTATTTCACGGCTATCACGGGCCAATTCCCATAAGTTGTGACAAAGTCTCTGGATATTGTGCGGAACGTCCTTGCCTAACTCGAATATTTTTTCCAAATCTCGCTTTTCAAATCGGTATTTCCCCTTATGTAACCAGCCGAAGATAAAATATGCGTATGCCCCCCTGTCTATGGGTCCCAGTTCCATGATCCTTCCCAATTTGTAAAATGCCCTTTTCCTGTCCCGGGTCATGGAGAGCATGACCGACTGTTCCGAACCAGAGAGGATATACCCAATATGTTCATGCTGTTGAATTTCAGCGCGGAGGGCCTTTTCAAGGGTTTGACCGTCATACTTGGGAAGGTCGGAGAATTCATCGATAACAATCACCAGCCGCTTGCCCTTTTTGCGTGCGAGTTTTTCAGCGTAGTGCATCCCCTCCATGAGGGCAGGAAGGGCGTCTTTATCTTCGATAGCCACCTCTACGGTTCCTGTCAGCGAGCCGTTATGTCCAACCGAGACCTTCAGACGCAGCCTCTGGAGTCCGGAAAGGATTTTTATCAGTCTTTCAGTGTTTGATTCCAGGGCTTTGCAGGTCAAATGGGTCAAGGCAGCGGCAAAGCTCCGTATATCAGGATAGGCATTCAGGTCGAGATAAGCTGTAGCAAACCCGAGATCGCGAAGTCTATCCATGAGGTTGAAGAGAAGACACGTTTTACCCAAGCGTCTGGGAGAGATCAGAAACACTCTGCCCAGATTGGTCATTTCCCGAATGAGCTCGGCCAACTCCTCTGTCCGGTCAGCAAAGTATGGGCCGCGGACAATTCCTCCATACTTGAAGGGGTTTTCCATAAATAAATTTTCTCCGGTTCGGTAACAACGAATCGTCATTAACGTATTGCATAACAGGCAAAAATGTCAAGTAAAAAACGGACGTTTTCCCGTGTTAAGTTCATTCAGAAACAATCCCCTAATTCGCGCAGGCCGAACTCAGGACATTGCAAATGATCTTGTGGGCACATTTATGGACCTCGGACTGGTCAGAGAAACAACCAAACGACGGCGAAATCGCATTTATTCATTTCAACCATATCTTGATCTATTTGAAGAATCAAATAGCTATCGAAATCCGTCTTGAGATCAGGAAACTGCCTATAATCCCAGCCTTGCGGCTATATCTTCGTAATCCGCGGGCTTTGACATAGAGCTTTTCCAGTTCGGAGCGGGCGCGTTTGTGCTGGCCGAGGTCATCGTAGACCAGGGCAAGGAGCTTCTGGCCTAAAACCGGAGACTGGCGCATCTTTAGACATGGCCTGTTAAGAGCATTATTCACCGTCCCCTTTTACTTAATCGTGAAGTGTACTCATAAGGAGCCGTGTGCGTGAATAGCGCAAGCACGGTTCTGTGAGGGGCCAGGGCCAACGAATGACTGAGGATGAAATCTCAAGACACTTAGTAGTAGCGTGACGACGAGGCGTCCTATGAAAGTCTGACTAGAGTGTCATCTACTATGTCATTTGAAAAAACCGGTCTACTCGACATCACTCGGTCTGTACCCCAGGAGCGGATCGATCACCGGGGCGTAATGCTCGGGGATAGGTATGGGAAAGGTCACGATCTCATATATGCCAGCCATCTCCCGCAGAACGAAATAGCCTGTTCCCACAAAAAGGCCTGAGATGTATCCGGAAGCACATCCGGTGTCAAGAGCCCTTTTTGCGATCTGCTTGGGGATCTCCACCACACCGAACGCCGTATTCACGACACCCCGGCCGAGCTTATCGAAGGCGAGCACAAAAGCATTGTCCTCATAAACGTTACTGTTTATCCACTCGCCTTTCTGCACGCACTCTTTTTCTCCTGCCTGTGCCCGTCCTACCATTGGGAGACACGCAATTGCACAACAAAGCATAATTACTAACGATTTCACTAGACTGTCCTCCTTTCCGCAGAATCCTCTATAAGCAAACACATTCTATATTGATTTTCCATCTTCATAAACTAAATTTTTCCTATCTTGCTTCGGAATAATGAGGTCACCTCAGTCAGCAAACAAAGATCATGAGCCGTTTCCCCACCCCCAAGTGCGCTGATGTCGTCCCAGAGGAAAAACGGTTAGGCCTCACACAGCATCCGGAGGTTCCGGCCGTCAGCCTCGCAAGAGGGCCCTAACCACCATGTGTTAGGAGACACACGGAAAAATGGGGGACGGGAAAATATGGGAAAATATGGTGGGAAAATGAGGGACAATGAAAGATTAATTCAACTCAGTCAACAATGTCTCCCAGTTTCCCCCCAAGGCACCAACGTTCCCTGGATCGTTCACAGGGAAAAACGAAAGAAGAATCTCTCTGGAGTCTGTCAGAAGCGATAGAACTTATTCTACAGGACAGGCGTGAGGATGGCCTGCGCGGACTTCCAGCAGATGCGGTTCAGGATGTAGTAGTGGCATTTCAAGACCTGACCCCGGAGCACTGGCGAACCCAAGTTCTTCTTGAGAGAGGCCACGGTCTCGGCGAAGTTGCTGGAGAACCTGGCCAAACGACTTGGCAATAGGCCTGTCTTCCGAGCCTTTTGAAGTGTTTTTCTTCATCGAACATCATTTGTGTTTGAATGCAGACTATAAATCTACAGACTATAGTATGAAGTCCTAGTACGAATATTCTCTTATTGTTAACCTTTTGCAAAACTCACTGGCCCGGCATGCATGCGAAAACTTCTGATTATCCTCAACTTTATGGTCAGGGACAGCGCTGTCTGGAATCCTGAGCTTTCCGGACAGGCTTGACATTCAACACAGTTGCTGTCCCTTTTTTTCTCTTCGCTAACTGAGACAGGCCGTCAACCGGGAGTATCACCCTCTGCAGTTGCCAAATCCCTTAGCCGGCTTGATAGACAAAAGTCTACTTAGCCCAGGATATCCCCCAATTTTATTTCTCGAATGACAAAAATGTGCATCAGAATATATGTACTTTTTCTTGAGTTTCTTAGTTATATCATGCTAAATTGGTAACGAATTAAATTCTGAAAGCGAGTGAAAGTAGGGGAAATGTAAATGGGGAATATCCAAGCAGTAATAGATTTACCGGAACAACTCTATTTGTCCCTTTCTGGCTTTGGTTTGACAAAGGAGAGGATAGCCAATGAATCAAGAAAGCTCCTGGCATTGAAGTATTTTAAAGAAAAGGTGCTTTCACTGGGGAGATCTGCTGAACTCTCGGGCCTTTCAAAATGGGATTTTATAGAGTATCTCAGCGATAACGATGTTCCGGTGGTTGATTACGATCAAGATGAAATAACAAGGGAACTGGAAACCGCCGAAAAGCTTACGGAAAGACTCAAAAAGTGATTGTTGTCACCGACTCCACCGTTCTGATTGGGTTGGCAAAGATAGGGAAACTGGACTTACTCCGCAAAATTTTCTCTAAGGTTTACATCCCCCAAGAAGTGTTTAAGGAAGTAGTGGAGAAGGGCAGAAAAAGTGCCATAATTGCTGAGAATACCACTCCCTTGCCAGCACGAATGTTTGAGGAGAAGGGGTCCATTCTTGACATAATATTTAGCAATTTGCCAAAAATGAAGACCTCCATGCTTTTTCTATAATTGGGCGTTGGATTGAAGGGACAAAAGGCATTAGGTTCATTCAGAAACAGCGTTGATCCTTAGGCAGACCAACACATATTCATGAAAAGGGGTGATAAAAATGCAGATATCTCCGTTGAGGGAAATAGCAAATGAACTTCCCTTCTTCAAAACCGTGAATGACCGCGAGAAGCTATTAGGTGTCATCGGTGCTCTTGTGCTGCGGAAAATAAGCCTTAGCAAGGCTTCAGAGATCATGGGGATAGAAAGAGAAAGGTTTCTGGGGCTATTAGATGGCATGAAACTGGAGTATTCATATCTTGAGGATCGAGACATAGAGGTGGAGAAAAAATGGTAAGGAGCGCTGTCTTTAACAGTTCTCCTTGGATATTTCTTACGAAGCTCGGTATTGTTGAGCCCGCATTGAGTCTTTTCCAACAGATTTATATCCCTTTATCAGCCAGTAAAGAGATCTTCAGCAAGCCCGATGAATCTGCTGGTAAAATGAAGGAACTTCAGAAAAAGAGGCAGGTGAATGTCCTTAAGGCCAGAAGTATTCGTCTTGTCGATGCATTAGGCAATAGACTGGGCAGAGGTGAGGCCGAGGCTATAGCAATTGCAATTGAAATGGATGCTGATGTTGTTTGTTTGGACGATTATCCCGCAAGGTCCGAAGCCATTCGGCTCGGATTAAAAGTAAAGGGCACCCTAGGAATCATAAGAAGATTAATGGAACTGGATAAGTTTGAGTGTAATCTTGAAGATTTGTCTGAGAATCTGAAAAAAATAAACTTTAGGGTGAGTAACAAAGTCTTTTGGGAGGTTTTCAGAGATATTGATCAGAAGTAGAGAGCCTAAATGCTCATAACGAAGGGCTTGTCACCACCGCACATGAAACTTCATTTCGTCTGTGTGGGTTTGTGGCTAATAAAAAAGTATTTTCACGGCAAATCAGACCTGTCCCTCAGCCGCCCAATGTCTGATGGTTTGCTGCTGACCATAACCACCTATTTGGGCATGGGTTTTTGCCCTCAAAAGGACGGTGAAATAATAAATCAACGCAGGATGTCCCGCAAACACAGGGTGTGCTCCGTGGTGAGTATATTGAAGCCAATAAATGTAAACCCTCCTTCCTTTGCTGAGCAAAAGCACAAAGGGCAAAGTGCAGCAACCAAAACCCTGCCTCCTGGATTCTGAATTCTGGCCTCCCCTATTGAGTGAATGAAAAGAGGTCCAATTCCCAATCAAAATTCTCGACTTAACGCCGGTTTTGGGATACATATTAAACCAATAAATTCAACGATAGGGGGGATCCCAGGGGAAAAAGGCCTTTAAGTTCATTCAGAAACAGCCCCTAGAAATATATGGAATATCCAGAATGAGGTAGAAATAGAAAATACTTGATATAAAGTCATGGGAATCAGAATTCCTAAAATAACCGAAAACACAAATAAAGGTACATGTATGGAAATAGAAGAAATGAAAATGAAATATCCAAGCGGATTTGAGCTTGCTGTTCATATGACAAAGGAAGAGATGGAACATCATATTCGTTTGATGGCTGCATTGAAAATGTTCGAACTTGGTAAGGTTTCGTCGGGTAAAGCTGCTGAATTTGCAGGAATGTCACGGGTTGAATTCTTGGAGACCTGTGGGAGGTATCATGTCAGTGTATTCAATTATCCTGCAGAAGAGATCGAGCAAGAATTAAAAAAGGATTTGGAAGTTGTAAGAAAAATGAGCAGCCAATGAGAATTGTTGCGGATACAGGACCGATCATAGCTTTAGCCAAAATCGGAAAAATCTTTCTGCTCAAAAGTATTGCCGGGGAAGTACTGATTCCTCCCATGGTATATAAAGAACTTTTTGGAAAAATTGGATCTGAATCAAATGAAATTGACAGGGCCCTAAATACCTTTATACGCTTAAAGAGGGAGATTACGCTGGACGAAGCAACCGAAATGGCTCTTGCTGATTTGGGTGAAGGAGAAAAACAAGCAATCGGACTTGCTTCCAATCTTGGGGAAGACGTTCTTTTATTAGTTGATGATCGTGCAGGAAGGCGGATTGCGGAAAAACTAAATATCGCCACTACGGGCTTGGTTGGCCTGTTAGTGGTGGCGAAAGAGATGGGTTTTGTGGAAAGTGTGGGACCACTTATTGAAGATTTGCGGCACAATGGATATTGGCTTTCTGATGATCTAATAACAACAGCAAAGAGGCTTGCGGGAGAGTAGCAAAGCTGCCCTTCATTCCCCGCTGGCTTATATTCCCAAGTTTGTAGATCTGAAAATAATGTAAACCGGATACCCCAGTAATGTAAATATGAAAGAACGTCCCCCATGGCGGTATTTCGGTATATCCCGGCCTTCAGTCTCGCAGGCCATCAAGCGAGGTGAAAAATTTGCAAAAGAGAATGATTTTAAACTATTAAGCTAACTCCGTCCCTCAGATCACACATTGGTTGTTAATGTATCATTATTGAAATTATAATTGAAATTGTCCTTTCTCAAGATTCGGCGTGTAGAATTTAGGTATGAAGATACGCGACGTAATAAAGCTTATAGAAGAAGACGGCTGGTATAAGTTTTCCCAGAAAGGTAGTCATCGTCAATATAAGCACCCGTTTAAACGAGGTCGCGTTACTATTGCCGGCCATCCTGGCGATGACTTAGGGCCGGATACTCTTGCCAGTGTTTTTAAGCAAGCCAAATTATCAAAACCAAGGAAGAAATAGGAGGTCATATTCATAATGCACCGTTTTCTTGTCATAATTGAGAAGGCCGATGGTAATTATTCAGCTTATTCACCTGATCTGCCAGGCTGTGTAGCTACGGGCAAAACTCGTGCTCAAGCGGCAAAGAATATGCATCAAGCTATTGAAATGCATGTTAAAGGCCTGCGGGAAGACAGGACTCCAATTCCCAAATCCCATGCCATTGCAGAATATGTCGCCGTCTTATAAGCAGAGCCCCCCTCACTATTTTTGTAACTTCTCAATAAGGCTGGGCATTCCCATAGCTTCCTTCTTTGAAATCGGTATGTTGCCGTTTGGTATGACTATGGACGATTTTCGGAGCGGCGTAAGCAAGATTCATAACCCTTAGCCGGCGTGATAGACAAAAGTCCACTTAGTCCAGGACGTCCCCCAATTTCTTCCCCTGTCATGACAATTTGGATTCAATTCCCAATCATAAGCCTATCTTTCGAGCCTTTTGAAGTGTTTTTCTTCATCGAACATCATTTGTGTTCGAATGCAGACTATAAATCTACAGACTATAGTATGAAGTCCCAGTACGAATATTCTCTTATTGTTAACCTTTTGCAAAACTCACTGGCCCGGCGTGCATGCGAAGCTTCTGATTATCCTCAACGCTATGGTCAGGAACAGCGCTGCCTGGAATCCTGAGCTTTCCGGACAGGCTTGATATTCAATACAGTTGCTGTTCCCTTTTCCTCTTCGCTAACCGAGACAGGCCATCAACTGGGTCTATCACCCTCTGCAGTTGCCAAATAACTTAGCCGGCTTGATAGACAAAAGTCTACTTAGTCCATGACGTTCCCCAATTTCCCAAGACGTTCCCCAATTTCGCCCAATCAAAGTTCTCGACTTGACGCCGGTTTTGGGATACATATTAAACCAATAAATTCAACGGTGGGGTGGATCCCAGTGAAAAAGGCCTTTAAGTTCATTTAGAAACAGCGTTGATCAATAGGCAGACCAGCACATATTCATGAAAAGGGGTGATGAAAATGCAGATATCTCCATTGAGGGAAATAGCAAATGAACTTCCCTTCTTCAAAACAGTGAATGACCGTGAGAAGCTATTAGGTGTCATCGGTGCTCTTGTGCTGCGGAAAATAAGCCTTAGCAAGGCTTCAGAGATTATGGGGATAGAAAGAGAAAGGTTTCTGGGGCTATTGGATGGCATGAAACTGGAGTATTCATATCTTGAGGATCGAGACGTAGAGGTGGAGAAAAAATGGTAAGGAGCGCTGTCTTTAACAGTTCTCCTTGGATATTTCTATTGATACCAACATATTACTTGACATCTTGATCCCGAATACAAAACACGTTCATTCTTCCCTGAACTGCTTATTGAGTCTTGGTATCAGCGACAAGCTTATTATCAGTGAAATTGTCGGAAAGTCGGGCGTTAACATTCATCAGCCAATTCAATAATTCGTTCACACAAAGCTGGAGATAAACGGTAACCTATGCTTGCCAACTCCTTCAGAACAGGAGAAACCTCGGCCAACAGCCCTGCTTTTTTTGCGACAATTAGGACACCTCCTGTTCCGATTATAGGTATTCCACGCTTTTTTGCGGTTTTCCGTCCTTTTCTATCATCAATAAGTAACAGGGTGGCGTTTTGCTCCGTAGCCAACTGAATAGCCTCTGCTTCTCCAGAATCTGCCAATAGACGTTGAATAGATGAGTTGCTCTGATTTTTTAGTTCGCCAATTTTTATCCAACCAGAATGTATGCCCTCAGAAATCGCTTTAGCTCCTGGTTTATCACTTGATATCTTTAGCTCTTTAAAAACCCTTTGTGGAATTAGCACAGAACCAAACAGATTTTGAAGAACAGAAAGACGACCAACGCGTGCCATTCCAATCAAAGGGCCAGCGTCTGCGACAACTAAACTCGTCACAGCGAAATCTCCAATTCTTCATCTAAATCTTCGGGTGGATAATCCACAGCTGCAATTCCGAATTCGTCTAAAAGATCCAAGAATTCCTCAATTGATAGAATCGCAATTTTTGCCGCTTGGGAAAGGGTTGCATGACCTGCTTCAAACAAGTGCAAGGCCAACGCTTTATTGACACCATGTTTTAACAAGCGTTCATCAAAAGGCACGGCAAGAAAGGCAGGACGACCGTGTTTTGTGATTAGGGCAAGGCGACCATTTTTTGCATCACGAAGAAGATCTCCGGTGCGCTGGCGAAGATCACGGACTGTAAAGATATCAAGTGTTTCCATAGCACCTCCTATCCCTATTTGTGTACACAATTGATAGCACAAATACGCTTTTCGCACAACATACATATTTTTTGTGCTCTGATTCATAATTACGGCGACATATTTTCAGTGTTATTAGCTCACCACAGACACAGAGGGCACAACAAAGGGCAAAGTGCAGCGGCTACAACCCTGCCTCCTGAATTCTGACCTCCTCTATTGAGTGAACTGAAACAGCAAAACCTAAGCCTTGAGGTCTTGAGGTTCAATTCCCAATCAAAGTTCTCGACTTGACGCCGGTTTTGGGATACATATTAAACCAATAAATTCAACGATGGGGTGGATTCCAGGGGAAAGGGCCTTTAAGTTCATTCAGAAACAGCGTTCCATAGACCCAGAAATCTTGACTAAATCCTCACCTTTGGCATTTTGGGACCTGGCCCGAGTCTTTGTGTAAAGCTTTCAAGTGAAGTCAAATATGATAGTGAGACAACGTGCACTTCAATGGATGGATCAATGGATCCCGACGAATATCGTATCTGCTGATATAGAGCGTTATCGCGCTTATAATACAGGACTGGGGGTTTTGTATGAAGGAGACTGCCTTGAACTCTTACGACTTATTAGAAGTGAGACGATCGATACCGCTTTTGCGGATCCTCCCTTCAACCTTGGCAAGAATTATGGATCAAGAGTAACCGACGAACTACCGGATGATAAATATATAAAATGGTCCAAAGAGTGGCTAAGGGAATGCGTTAGGCTTCTCAAGCCGGGGGGAGCGCTCTTTGTGTATAATTTGCCGAAGTGGAACCTTATTCTCGGCAATTATTTGATGGAAATGGGCCTGTTATTTCGTCATTGGATAGCGATTAACATTAAGTTAGGTCTGCCTATTCAGGGCCGCCTTTACCCGTCTCATTATAGTTTGCTTTATTTCACCAAGGGAAAACCAAAGACCTTCCGGAAAATTCGAACACCCATTGAAAGATGTCGCCATTGTGGAGGGGAGCTTAAGGATTATGGCGGACACAGAAACGCCATGAATCCGAAAGGTGTCAATCTCACGGACGTTTGGAATGACATTCCGCCGGTCAGGCATTGGAAATTTAAGAGCAGGAAGAGGACGGCCAACCAACTATCCACTAAGCTTCTTTATCGCGTTATTCAGCTTTCGACGAAAGAGCATGACATTGTCTTAGATCCTTTCGGAGGAAGCGGAACCACATATGACATTTGTGAACGGACCAACCGGCATTGGATCGGAATCGAATTGGAAAGCTGCGATGTCATCATCGAACGCCTGGAGAATGGAGATATAGGTTTTCATAAGTCTGAAGATTACGTCGAGGATTAGAACGGGGTTAGGATGTGACTATGGCGAGCGTCCTTGATGTCCTCTCACAGGATTTATCCGCACAATTGTTTCCTGTTGAACGGCAACTCGTGCCGCATCTGGACGATGTCTATGAATTAGAACTCGCATTCTATGAGAACCGGCTCCTTGCCGACGAAGAACTCATACGAAACGGAGCATATTTTGCCCGTGTAGGCGACACCTATACTCGACACTTCCTTATGTGCACGGGTAAATCGTTGAAGCTGCCTCACTATTCATCTTCCAGGCTGAAGTCCTTTTTCGAGAAAAACCTATTCAGGACTGGCTATGCAACCCATGGCCTCTTTCCATACCGGGGTAAATTTCATCGTCCAGGTCGAGCGATTTGTCCACAACCGGTACAGGGTCGTGGAAAAGGGCTTGGCAAAAGACCCTGAGCTGGCCGAGTCCATTGCCGCGGAAAAGGCGGACAATCTGGTCAAGCGCCTTCAAGAGCCTGACTTCCGGGCACGCCGTGTATTTGAGCTTACCCGCAACCCTTTATTGCTCACAAATATCTGTCTTGTGCACCGGCACAGAGGAGGGCTTCCGCACAAGCGGGCCCGGCTTTACGAGGAGTGCATCGACGTGCTCCTGGAACATTGGCGGGAGGCAAAGGAGCTTAAAGTGGGCGTAACCGCCCGCGATGGATGCAGGGCCCTGCAGCCCGCGGCATACTGGCTGCATTCAAAGGAGGGAAGAACCCAGGCAACCGCTGAGGAACTTAAGCCTCACATTGAGCCTGTTTTGAAAGCCGTGGACTTGGAAGGACGGCACAACCGAGGATTTTCTCCACACGATCCGCGATGACAGCGGCCTTCTGACAGGCTGGGACCAGGAAAACTACGGATTCATGCACCTTGGTTTTCAGGAGTACCTGGCCGCGCGGGAGATCCGTAGCAGGGCATTCGAAGATGAGACTGTTTTACGCGAACTGGCTTTGCATTTTGGAGAATCATGGTGGCAGGAGGTTGGATTGCTCATGCTTGCCCTTGAAGATCCATCCCTTTTTAAGCCTTATATGCAAGAGGTTGTAAAACTGCCGGCGTTTATAAAACATACGAGTCTTGTTGAAGCAAGTTTAACCGATACCGCTGAAAAATCAGCCTGGCCTTTTTTTGAGTTGCTGGAAATCCACCCTGGAAAAGATAAAGAACTATGGGAACGGCAGCTTTATGCGTTGAAAATCGCAGAACGACTGGACCCTGGTGCGATTGAAGGTATTAAACAAAAGCTGGCTAATCATCCCTCGCTTGATATCCGCAAATGGATTACCGGGAAAGAAGAACAAGCCTTCCTGGATGTTATCAGAGCCGAACATGGAGGCTACGAGCTGATCAGGATTCCAGGAGGGGTATTCATGATGGGCTCGCCCGAATCGGAAGAGGGACGTATTGACTGGGAAGGGCCTTTGCACAGGGTGATGGTACCAGATTTTTACATGGGCAGGCATCCGGTGACCAATGAGGAGTATGGCCTGTTTCTGAAAGATAACCCGGATGTGCCTGAGCCGGAATACTGGGCGGACAGGCAATACAACCAGCCCAGGCAGCCAGTTGTGGGAGTGATCTGGGATGACGCAAAGAAATACGCAAAATGGGCCGGCCTACGCCGGCCCACAGAGGCGGAGTGGGAATATGCATGCAGGGCAAACACACAAACCAGGTATTATCCGGGTGACAAGGAAGAAGACCTTGACCGTGCGGGCTGGTATAACAAAAATTCAGGCAACCAACTCCATCCTGTGGGTGAAAAGGAGCCGAACAGCTTCGGCCTGTACGATATGCACGGAAATGTCTGGGAATGGGTTGAGGATGACTGGCACGACAATTACAATGGCGGGCCGAATGACGGAAGGGCCTGGAGCGACAGCCCTAGAGGCTCTCACCGGGTGATCCGCGGCGGCAGTTGGGGCTTCGATGCGCCCTACTGCCGGTCGGCGATTCGTTACGGCCGCCCGCCCAGCCTCCGCTTCAATGATCTTGGCTTCCGCCTCTCCAGGCCTGTTTCCCTTGGCTCTTGAGCCCTTGGCCTTCGGTCCGCAGCGGAGAGAAGGGAGCGAATAGCCGCCAAAGCGGAGCAGGCGGCGTATGAGCGACCGGATCGCAGCGAAGGGCCTCTATTTTCAAGGCAAAAACCATGAGGAAAATCAAAACCGAAGATGATCCGGTTTTAACAGCCGTAAAGGAACGGTTACATCAAATCCTGAGCAAAAACGCCAGGCAGATTATACTTTTCGGATCAAGGGCCAGAGGGGATGCCGAGAGGGATTCTGATTATGATATCCTTCTCTTGGTAGACAAGAAATCCAGACTGTAGGAAGACAAGGTGGATGGTATTACCTATAAAATGTGGGAACGCTATGGCGTTGTCGTAACCATCTTCGTTGATGAAGTGAAAGCCTTTCAGAGGGATCAGAGTGAACCCCTTTTCTGCAATATTCGCCAAGAAGGTGCGGTGCTGTGAAAGAGGATCCCCAGGAACTCATCAAAAAACTCGATACAATTCTTGGTAAGGCAGAGAGGATGTTAAGGGCCTGAGAATCTGCACTGGAGGACGGTTTTGTCGAGACTGCTGCATAGAAAGCTACTATGCTGCCTTTCATGCTATCCAGGCCCCTCTAAAATCAATTGGACAAACCTATTCAAAACATTCAGGCGTGATTGCCGCATTTCACCGTGAGTTTATCAAGACCGGAATTTTTCCGCCTGAACTCGGAAGGGCCTTGACCCGAATGGTAAAGCATTGTCATCATCGGAGGGACGGGCAATATCTGGGGCGCTGTCCTGGCAGCAGTGATACTTGTCATCCTTCCTGAGGCCCTGCGCTTTGTCGGTATGCCGAGCGCCATTGCGGCCAACATGAGACAGATTATTTATGGTGGCCTTTTGGTCATGTTTATGCTTTTCCGTCCCCAGGGCTTTATTGGGGAATATTCCTTCAAGAAATAAGAAGCGTTCACAGGGCACCGCATCTGCTTTGTTGTCGGGCACTTGAAGTACAGGGAGTACGTCTGCGTACCCGTATGCCTCGCATCTGCAAGCATCCTGTAAACGCTTACAGTTCGGTGCGTTGCGGTAAATCGGGCGTTGTAACTCCGTGAACGGTTACTAACAAATAGATCAGTCAGATTTGGTTATTTCCCTTTGACAATTATAAAATATACTTGTAAATATATCTCAAGGAGGTGATCACTATGCCTCAGTTGGCTATTTATATTAATGATAAGTTGTCAAAGAAACTGAATAAAACCATAAAGGTCTCAGGCAAATCGCGATCTAAATGGGTTACGGATTTGATCGAGGCAAAATTGCAGGATGAATGGCCTGAAGACTTCTTCGAATTAGCTGGTAGCTGGGAAGGCGAAGAGACTCCTGAAGAGATTATGGCCACTATAAGAAAAGGTTTAGATCAAGCGGAAAGAAGAGAGGACTTATCGTGATTCGATTGCTGGATACCAACACATGTATCTATTTTTTGAACCGGGCCTCGGAAAGAATTGTTGAACGATTCAAACAGCTTTCACCTTCTCAGATAAGGTTGCCCTCAATCACGGTGGCAGAATTGTATTATGGTGCGGAAAAAAGCAAGTTCAAGTCAAGAAATCGAGAGAAGGCCAAACGTTTTGTCTCCACTTTTGAAATTGTTTCGTTTGACGAGAAAGCTTGTAGCGCATATGCGAAGATTCGTTACAGCCTTGAACGATCAGGAATCCCTGTAGGCCCCATGGACCTTCTCATTGCCTCGATCGGCCTTGCCTATAATTTTACCGTGGTCACAAATAATGTTAAGGAATTTCAAAGGGTCAAGGGTTTGAAGATAGAAAATTGGATTTAACCAGATTCGGTTTAAAGAAGAACTAAAAAAAATATGGGGGCTATTTCCTGAACTGGAGAAAAGAAAAAAACAGAATTCAGGGAAACTGAGTGGCGGTGAGAAACAGATGTTGGCCCTTGGCAGGGCGTTGATCATCAACCCGAAAATGCTTCTTATGGATGAACCCTCTCTGGGTCTTTCACCCAAGCTGGTAAAATTCATGATGGGCCATATCCGTAAAATCAACCGTGAATTCGGGGTGACTGTCTTGATCGTAGAGCAGAAGGTCCGCGAGGTCTTGGAAATCTGCCATCACATCTATTCAATTAAACTGGGGAAAATTGCCTATTCCGGAAAACCCGAGATCCTAAAAACCGATAAGCAAAAGCTAAAAGAACTGTTTCTATAGGACCTTATTTACAATAATTGGCTTCGATATGCTCACCACGAGACACAGAGGATACAGAGATGTAATTTTCCTGGGAGTTACAGAGAACTTGGCGGTCTGGTTTCTGCCTGCCGGGTGGAAGGATATGATTTGTAGTTTTTTTGGTATTTCTTCTCTTTAGGCCATAGGGCATAATTGGCAGAAAGGAGAGACTATGAAGACTGTTCAAAACAAAGAAGAAGTATTCAGGACATTTGAGGCCTATAGGGAAGAAATATATTCCTTCGGGGTAAAAAGGATTGGTATTTTTGGGTCTTTTGTCAAAAGAAAACAAAAAAAGGACAGTGATGTGGATGTCTTGGTTGAATTTGAAAAGGGTAAAAAGACATACAGAAATTTCATAAGGCTTGCTTATTTCCTTGAGGAATTGTTTGGCCGGAGAGTAGAACTTATAACCCCTGAAGGTTTAAGCCCATATATCAAACCTCATATTCTTAAAGAGATAGAATATGCCAAAATATCAGCTTGAGTATCTCAAACACATACAGGACGAGATAGAATTTATCATCAAAATTTCCAAAACAATCAGGAAGGAGGTCTTTCAAGAGGACGACGTTTTGAAAAGGGCCTTGGTTCGCAGCCTGGAGGTAATAGGGGGGGCTGTAAAGAAGCTGTCCCCGGATTTTAGAGAAAAGTATAACCATGTGGATTGGAAAGCCATTGCTGGAATGAGGGACAAACTAATCCATGATTATGCCGGCGTTGACTATGACTTGGTCTGGGATGTTGTTGTTAATGAAATTCCTCTCCTGAAAGAGGAGATAGAAGGAATTTTAATAAAGGAAAGTAGTTGATGGAATAGGGGAATTAAACGGATGGTTTTATGATTTCTTCGTGAACTTCGTGTACTTCGTGGTAAAGAAGGTAAGGGTTTTATCAGGGAGAGATCCTTCAGGAAATAAGGGGAAGCTTAACCACGAAGACTTCTGTACTTGCCTCTATTACCTGCTGGGTCAAACTGACAGGTTTCTTTTTAAAAAGAGTTGTACAAGTTATGCACATGTGCTATTATGTTTTAATAAATATTTAAACGCTCATGATGGGGATTTTCGTCACCCCCCACGCATGAAAATAATTAGCCACCCGCTCGCTATGCTTACTCGACCTACACAGACCCACAAAGACCTTATCCGCTGGTGGACGCACCAGCAGATAAATTGTCGGCGCCCTTTGGGCGTATACTGTTTTTGCCCTGCCATGTCGGCAGGGCAAAATGTCTGTGTGTGTCCGTGTGGATCTGTAGCTAATAAATGTATTTTCACGGTAAAACAGTGGAGGATATATGGGTACAGCTATTGAACAGAGGCCAGATCAGGCCCGCTTCCGTACAGTTGTGATGCTACGAAAAAAGGAACGGGAAAAGTTAGATGCCATGGCTATCAGCGAGGGTTTGTCGGCAGCGGAAATAGTGCGCCGTTCGATTTCCGCTTATGATCCTCAACGAGAGGATGAATCGATAATGGAGTTAGCCGTTGAAACCATGAGCCAAAACCTGAAAGAGGCGATTGAGCAGGTGCGTGAGACACGAAAGGTTGTCGCTCAGACACGCGCTCAACTTCACGCAGAAAGAGGGGTTGGCAATGGGGGCAACTGACAATTTTTTTAAGGCGATCAAAAATGTTATGTTGCTGACAAACGAAGTAAAGGGATTAACCAAAGAAGTCATAAATCTTAGTCAGGAGGT
>JAJSZR010000047.1 GCA_030262715.1 Deltaproteobacteria bacterium | reverse complement strand
AAGGATTAACTCATAAAAGAACAGGATGGTATCCTGGAGAGGAACTGAATGGCTAAATGGAGTCGGGAATTATAATTGTCGTTGACCGGGAATTATAATTGTCGTTGATCAATAGGCTTTGCTTTGCCTCGGCAATTTTTGATTCAATCACAGTTGCCATTTCTGAAAGCAGATCCCTTTCCTTATTTTCTGCTTCTTCAACTTTTTCTTTTAATTGCCAAAGATCTGAAGTTTTCAATTCGGCCATTTCAGCATCGATTGCTCGCAATCTTGCTTCAACCTGTGCTATTTTTCTAATAACACGAATAAGCTCGGCCCCTGTCCCTTCTCCCTCGACTGCCTCTGAACTGCTTTCCCATTGCTCAAGTATTTCCCGTAACCTGTCTTCATTACCTTCTTCGTAAGCGCAGTTAGCCTCGGCCATCATTTGATGGCGATAAATGCGTGCCTTTTCATCTGTGGTGAGATCTGGGTGCATGGATCTTGCGACTTCCAGGTAAAGTTTTTTCAACTCATCTGATGGCATAAACTTCTTTTGTTCTAGGGCGGATTCAGTTACCCGCTCAGATTTTTGGGCTTGAGCGCGGGCTTGCGACGCTTGTTTTTGAGCATCCCTATTTATGGGATCAAGTCGTGCTTGAGCTTCGGCGATTTGAGCTTTAATCTTGTCAAGTTCAGCGTACTGAATACCAACTATTCGTAGATATAGTCCTTCAAATGCCTGTAGATCAGCCTTAATCGTTGCCAATTCCAACTCACGTTGAGTCAATTCTTCTTCAAGAATTTCTAAATTAGCTTGCTTCTGTTCCAGCTCACTCTCTTCAGGTGTTTTCCTTCGTGCAGTAATATCAGTACTCATAATTTAGAAGCTCCAACACATTATTAAGGTTTTATATTATCTATGATTACGCTGAAAAAAGTTTATTTTGAGCCGCCATCCTGAAATAGCTATATAAGTTTCGTATGCGTAACTCATATATTACGAATATGTTTATATTATAGCTTTAGATCGACTCCGACTTTTTGCGGGGTAATCATCTATAAGAAAAAATTTTAAAAGAACAAATATCTATACCATACTGTAATAAAATTTGTTCACATCTCTTACGTAAAGTTCTGGCATTTTCATTTAGTTCGGCATAAATATTTGTTCCATTAATTCTTTTGTAGTCATAAAGATCTTTTGGATCTTTTGAAAAATATTTTCTTTTTGTACCACGTATTAAAAAAATTTTATCGTGCTCATCTGGGTATTTACGCAAAACTATTTCTGCTACTTTTAATAAAACATCTCTGTGATAATCGGCTTTATAAGTTTTACCTTCTAATTCAAACTCCCAAACTCTTGTGTCTGTTAAACCGGGATCGTCTTTACTAATATCAATTTTTAATTTAGACATTAAATCTTGAGCACGTTTCCTTTCTTCTCCTTTCATCGTTTCTATCTTAGAACGAAGTTTATCTATAGTAATATCGTCGCTAGACATGGTATCCTCTTTTATAAATTCATTGAGATATTGTTCCCATAAATTTTTAATACTTCTACCGTCACTATTATACCAATAATCTGGTCCTCAGTAAGCTTCGCTCGGGATTGCATGACCTTCCCGTCTTAAAATTATTTTCACAAGACGACTCATTGTACATGTTTCACCATTCTAAAGAAGGTGCTTCCCTGAGACTATCGCCTCATATTTCTTCGATAGCTTTTTCTCCTTATGATTCAAAACAAGTTTTTGACCTTCTTCGAGCAGACCCCTCTGAACAAGCTCTTGAAGATCCGCTTTAGGCTTTTTCGAATGATGGGTTTTCAACGGATCCTTAGTTGGCAATTTTTTTTCATTTTTCTTTTTTATTATAATTTAACGTTTCGTCTGCCATTTTTTCAAAGTCTGTTTTTAACCACCTTTCCTTTCCTATTTCTTGTCATCTGTTATTTCCAATGGGCTGATATGTTTTTCTTTTAAGAAGGAAATTAGTTTAGAGATATCTTTATCTATTATTTTTTTAAATTTTTTATCGATTTCCTCAAGCATACCAAGAGCTTTTTGTTGGTCCTTCTGCCTAGTAGAGAGCGTTTCTTTTATAGCTTCATAAGCTTCAGCATCATCCCAACCAAGGTATTTACATATTGCGGCATAAAGATTACCTGTCCAGTCAAGTTTGGACTCAATGGCCTCTAAGTAAGTTATTTGTGTTTCTAAGACTATATTTAATAGATGATCAATCATTTTACCATCAGCCACTTTATAAAAATATTGAAGGAAATTAATATGAGATATTATATCGTTTGGGAATACAGCTAATCTTCTCCTATCAATATTTCTATAACTCTTAGCTTTAGGAAGATTGTTTTCCTGTATGTACTTGCGAAATGTGGCTTTCTTTAGGATTATTTTTTTGCGAAAGAGTTCGCGCTCTATATCATCCCAAACTAACCCATCCTTATAATGCTTTTTGATGTTCTCTAATTCCTCATGATTGAAAAGCGGGAAGCCCTTATTCAAGTTTTCTTGATAGTCTTTAGTATTAGTTAAAACTGAAATAAGAGCAGCACGAAGTGGAGTCCCGCACTGGGGCAGTTTTTCTGACTTACAAATTTTTTTTCTGGGCATTTTTTTCCTTTGTATAAATTTTTCGTATGTATGTAATAATATCATGTATGGAAAAATCGGTCAAGAGCTATAAGAAAAAAAATTTAAGGATCATATCTCCACATTTCACAAATCATTAAACTCTGGTATGATCTTTTCCGGCCAAGCTATAATAAACCATAAAGATTTATTTTTTATGGCAAGACAATTAATGATTGGATATTCCTGTACTTTTTTAAAGAAAGGTTACAGTGCAAGCCTTACACCCTTTCCATTTTATATTAGGGGACTGTATTAGGGGACGATGGTTCTGAATGGACTTATGGATACTCTATCCAGTAACATAAGAGACCGTATTCCTGATGACCGGGTTCCGCTGGATTTATATAAGCTCCAGCGTAGTCAAGGAGGCTGTCCGTTTTGGCGGCAGTCTTGACGGACTTGTCACGCCATTGGTGGAAGAGCGTTTAAGAAAGGCGTTTAGGTGAAAGTCTTGAGATTTTCTTTTGTACTGTGCTTGGCCTTCCGGACGGAATTCCATGCCTTGTAATGGTCATTGACACCTTTGGAGATTACGCGATATTCCACCCACATCTTCATGCCATAGTCTCTGGCGGCCTTTTCCGAAAAAACGGGACTGTGCTTCCAAGATACGACATGAAGCAGCTTGAGGAGATTTTCCGGTCCAAGGTCCTGGCCATGCTAAAACGCGAGGACAAGACAGCCGATGATCTCATCAGAAGCTCATGACACACAGACGAACACGGACTCGGACCACCTGCTATTTGGCTAAATTTAGGGGCCTCCTCTATGAATATCACGTTGCCTCTTCCTTCTATCTGTCTCCTTTAATGGTTTGTCCTTTCCGGGTTGCCGAGGAAGAGGTGGCCTGAAGTGGTTTTTGCGGATCTGCGCCTTGCGCTTGACATCGCCATATTTTCCAAATCTACCGCCCATGGACACTTCCCCCAAAATCTTTGCGTCAAAGTTATTCAACACAGTCAATAAACTCTTCAACCTTGCCGAATGTCAATATTTCATGGACGTCCCGAATGTTCCCACCCATGCGGGGTTAACAGCTTGTACCGTAATAATATACGTCTTCTTCACGTTCAAAAGCTTCTCTTAGTTGTTTCATTCTGGTATGGGGAAGAGAGCTTTTGTCTATTTTTGCAAACTTACCGTCTTTGGTTTGTCTCAGAAATGTCAACAGTGTCTCTTTTTCCTCTTCGTGTTTTTTTATCTTGTTGGGTTGCATGGTAAAATTCTCCTCTTAGGTAAGAATTTTTTCCCCAGTTTGTATTTCAATATCATTCTTAACTCCAGAAAGATCGATTTCATAACCACAATCACATATCATTTTTGAGTCTTTCGGAAAAGGAATAAATCCTTTCTTTTTTAATTTTACATCAATTTGAGGATCTGGAGCAAGCTTTGCGTAGATTTTGTGCTGTTTCCCACACTTGGGACAGTGCTGTACAATTTCAACGGCTTCTGGTAGTGCCTCCTGCCGTGGAATATTAGCGACTTGACGGGCTACAGCATGTCTAAATATCTTTTCGTCTTGTGTGGCGAATATTTTGAATATTGTAGAATTTTCAAACAGTAGCCTACAGACCGTTTGTATCCGATATACGGTATCTGCCAATTCCGGATTATCATCAATTCTCGTTATGTCTAATTTGATTTCATTCAAGTCTCTTATTTTTATGGATTTCCCATGTGACCTCCATTTGGAATGCTTACATAACTCTGTTGCAATTTCTTTGGCTCTCTCCACTTTCATTTCTGGAGTTACAGGGATTTTGCGAGATTTTGTAACTGTCCATTTCTTGAATTTATACTTCGGCAGCCATTCAACCACGAGATCCTCAGCAAATTTTAGCGCATGAATTATACCATTTAATTCACCGGGGGTGATTTGTGCGATCATAGTGGCGTCGAATGGATTTAGAGATCCTTGCTCTTGCGCTTCTTTTCTTTTTTCATTAACCCATTCACGATAGTCATAAGCTGAGATTCTGGATCGTCCAATAGGAACCTGTGCATCAATCGGTCCTAAGCTGCCGGTTTCAGTCATTAAAATATCATTTCCAGACAAAACCATAATTGTCCCCGCGCTCTTTGCCTCACCCGAAATAACAAAAGAAACCATGTCGAATTTATCGTGCAAGAATCGAGCGATCTCCTCTGCTGTTTCGCCGCTGCCACCAAGAGTTTCGATATAAAAATCAATTTTATCGATGTCGGTCTTGTTGGCCAGCATATCCCTGATGGTGTAAAAATCTGATTGTTGCAACATTGCACCAGGAATCCCTTTTTCGGCAGCGCTGGCATACAAAAAAAGATATGTATTTCTCTGCTTGTTATATTCAGAAATTAATCGCAATAATTCGAGCTCGAGATCTGGAACGCTCAGTTTTTTCTTAATGCATTCCGTTAGTAAGCCCATACGTTTCATCTCTGTTTTCTTGAAAACGTCGATTATTTTTCTCCAAAAAAATAGAACACATCTTTACAATATCACAATGACTCTTCGTAAACGACTTGTCATATAGTATCATAGGGCATTTCTTCACGCCATAGTCGATTAAGGCCTTTACCGAAAAAACGGGACTGTGCTTTCCAAGTGCAAGATGAAACAGTTTGAGGAAATTTTCCGGTCCATGATTCTGACCATGCTGAAACGCAAGGGCAAGATAGCTGATGATCTCATCCAGAAGCTCATGAACTGGCGCCCGAGCATGAAAATTCGCCACCCACTCGCTATACTCGCTCGACACACAGACAGACGAACACAGACTCGGGTCATCTGCCAAACCGGCAAATGGCCCGATAGCCACTTTTTGTATGCTATTTTGCTGGAGAAAACGTCCGTATTTGTCTGTGCAAGTCCGCGGCTAATTCAAAAAGTATTTTCAAGGTTTGTGTCCATTCAAGACGCTTTGGGGTGGCTTATTGTCGGCAAGTTTTGACATCCTGGCCCTTATAGAGTAATTTTTCCTCCAAAATATGATACTTGTCGGCTGGCTTTCCGACCTGTCCGCCATCGCGAGCTCAGGCGAGGCGGGCGGGATCGCTCAAAAAGCGATTTCCTATCACCGACCATTGCCGGTGCAGCCGAAGCTGTGTGGATACCAACTAGACTTTGTTATGCTGAACTGTTGCCCGATACCTGAAAAGAGTGCTGTTTTGCTGAAAAGCATTGCTGTGATTTGCACCGTTGCCGTAGCATTGATCACCGGCGCTGCTGCTGCGCAAAGCAATGGCCCTGCTACAGTGGTAGAAAAGTTTAACGCCAAGCTGTTGGAAGCCATGCAAGGCGGAGAAAAACTTGGCTATGCCGGTCGATACGCCCTCTTAGAGCCGGTTATCTATGATGTTTTCGCCTTCGACCTGATGGCCCGCATCTCATCCGGCAAATATTGGCAGTCCATGTCAGCCGACCAGCGCGACCGGCTGATTGAGTTGTACCGGCAATGGTCCACGGCTACCTATGCCCGGCGGTTTGACACATTTGCCGGTCAACGTTTTGAGGTGTCGGCACCGCCGCAAGCACTGGGCAGCAGGGTCAATGTGTGCAGTCATATGATCAAAAGCAACGGCGAGGTGATCCTGTTTCTCTATAAACTGAAAATGACCCGCCATCAGTGGCGAATCGTGGACATCCATGTCAAAGGCGTCAGCCAACTAGCCAATACGCGCGCCCAGTTTACTTCGATTCTGGATCGCGACGGATATGAAGTCCTCTTAAAGACACTGCAGGAAAAAATAGACGATTTGTCTTCCTGAAAAAAACGATTACATCGAACCTATTGGCTTTAGGAAATTATTTGTCCAATTCCGGCCCCAACAACCGCAAACTTTTCGGCCGGCATTACATCCGGAAGCCTGAGATAATCACCATCATGCTGGTGCTGGGTCTGGCTATCGTCGTTATCCTGGTGGCGCAAGAAGGCCTGGACGCGGAAACAGCCCTTGCGCTGGCGCTTATCAAACGGGCCCGTGAACTTCTGGTAGGACTTCCCGGTTTGGGTGCGCTGCTTGTTTTTCAAAAGGATCTTTTGCTCCCGGCGGCAGGCTCTTCGCAAAAGAGTTCCTGGCAGTCTTGACTAGGCGTATTGCCATGCTGCGATGCATACGCGAAAACATACCCTGTATACCAGCCTGGTGGACCAAATTCGTACTGCAGCAGGCTGCCGTCATTTTAACCGGGGCGATTATTTTGACTGTCAGCCTGGCGATTTATACGGTGTTGACTTTCAAAATCGACACTGATTTTGCCGACATGGTCTCTGCAAAGCTGCCTTTTCGGCAGGCAATGACCCGATTCCGGCAGGCCTTTCCGCAGCTAAACGACTCGCTCCTACTGGTTGTTGATGCGGAAACGCCCGAAAAAGCTCGTCATGTTCGCAACTTGCTGGCCAATTACTTGCGCCGGGAATCGGAGGTTTTCCGTTCGGTATTAGTGCCCAAAGGTGGTAAATTTTTCGAACAAAACGGCCTGCTCTATCTGAGTCCGGACGAACTGGTTGATTTGGCTGACAACCTGGCCAAAGTCCAGCCCTTTCTGGGACTGCTGTCTCAGGAGTTGAGTCTCAAAAGGCTGTTTACTTCACTTGCCGAATTACTAAAAGCAAAAGACGATATCCTTGAAACTGATCGCCTCAACTTATTGCTGGCGAACATCGACCACACTTTCAGAAAGGCACGCAACGGTGAATCGGATTGGATATCCTGGCAGGATATCATGCGGGGTGAGAGCAGAGATTCAACCCAGCGTGAATTCATCATCCTGTGGCCGTACCTGGACTATTCGTCCCTTAACCCGGCCAAAGCGGCTTTAAGCCGTATTCGTGACGCCAAGCAAGCGGTTGACCGTTTGGGTTTTGATAATGTGACCATACGTACTACCGGAAGCCTGGCGCTGCGCGTGGAAAATCTTATCAGCGTCCGGAAAGGAATCGGTCTGGCGGCATCGGCTTCATTTATCATGGTTGCCCTGGTGCTTACCATCGGCTTGAGGTCGACGCGGCTGGTTGTTATCAGCCTGATCACCCTTTTAGTCGGCCTGATCTGGACGCTGGGTTTTGCCATGGCCGCTGTCGGCCGGCTGAATATCATCTCTGTTACCTTTGTGGTGTTGTTTATCGGTCTGGGCATTGACTACAGTGTCCAGTATTGTCTGCGATACAAGGAACTGATCCGTGACGGATTTACTCATATCCATGCGATCCAACACACTATGGGTGAAACCGGTAATGCGCTTCTTTTATGTACAGTGACAACAGCCATCGGGTTTTACGCTTTTGTGCCCACGGCTTATACAGGCGCCTCCGAGTTGGGCCTTATATCCGGTACCGGCATGTTCATCAACTACTTTGTGAACATGACCATGCTGCCAGCCCTGCTCCACGTATGGCGGCTTACCTTTTCGACCGACTGCCCGTCTTCTCCTATGTTCAAAACGGCCGTCACCAGCCTTCCTAACCGGTTCCCAAAAACCGTGATCGTATTTACCGCAGTGCTCTTTCTGGGCGGTGTGGCCCTGTTGCCCCGGGTTTACTTTGACTACAATCCGCTAAATCTCAACAACCCCCGATCGGAATCCGTCCTCACGGCCAAGGAGCTGTTCGCAGATCCAGAGACGTCACCCTGGACCATTTCCATTTTACTGGATTCCGATGCCGATGCAAAATGCCTGGCCAAACGCCTTGAAAAACTGCCGGTCGTGGAGAAAACATTGACCCTTTCCGATCTGGTGCCCCGAATGCAGGAAGAAAAAATCGAGTTAATAGATGACATGGCTTTGTTTATGCCACCTGTTCCACAAGACCTGAGCATCGTAACGCATCCTATCGATGAGACCCTCAAAGCGCTTGGGGCGTTTGGTGATGCGCTCGCAGATTTTTTACAAAACAATCCGGGAGATCTTCCGGCAGCACAACCCTTGCTGGAATGCATCGAGGAAGTGCTGGACCAGGCACACCACTCCAAAACAGTGGGACCTTTAATAAGCCAATTGGAAACAGCTCTGCTGGTTCCACTGAAAATCCTGTTGACCCAACTGGCGCAACTCATGCAGCCGGAAACTTTTGATGCTGGTCAACTGCCGCCGGAACTCAAGGCGAACTATGTTTCCCAGGGACAACACCGGCTACAGGTTTTCCCCACAGAAAACCTCAACGATCTGAAGGCCATTGAGCGATTCGTCACTGCCGTGCAGCAGGTTGACCCGCTTGCCACCGGGTCCCCTGTGGGTATCGTCGGTGCCGGCCATGCCATATCACGGGCCTTTTTACAGGCATTTGTCATTGCGATGGCCGCCATCATCGTTTTTTTGTTCCTGGCGACCCGGCAGGCGGGCGAGGTACTGTTAGCCCTCATGCCCCTTTTGGTTTCTCTGGGTCTGACCGCAGGCGCCTCGGTGCTTTTCCATATCTCGTTTAATTTTGCCAACATTATTGTGGTGCCTCTGCTTTTAGGCATCGGACTTGACTATGCCGTGCACCTTATCTATCGTTTTCGGGTAGATAAGGCTGCCTATAATAACATCCTGCATACCAGCACGGCCAGAGGGATACTGGTTAGTGCAATTACGACAATCGTAAGTTTCAGCAGCCTGTGCTTTTCAGCTCACCAGGGCATGGCCAGCATGGGTATCATGCTGACGGCGTGCATCACCATTATAATAGGATCCACCCTTGTGCTGCTGCCGGCTCTGCTGAATCTGTTTGGCAAACGGCTGTTGGGCGGTTAAACAGCGATAGCGGAAGGAAGGGATTTATGGATCTGGTAATTGGCGGAAGCGGTTTTATCGGCTGTCGGCTGGTAGAGATTCTGCTGCGCAAAAAGCGCCCTGTGCGTGTATTTGATTTGGCTCCCTTTCCGGCTGATGAGACGCTGCAGCCGACGGAGATAATGGCCGGCACTATTCTGGATCTAAAGTCCCTTAAAGCAGCGGTTAAAGGCTGTGCAACCGTTTATCACTTAGCAGCGAATCCCCAATTGTGGCATCGCAATCCGAAGATCTTCAATCAAGTCAACCGCCAAGGCACACAGAATGTGATTGAAGCGGTCCGAAGCGCGAACGTCAACCGCTTGGTATACACCAGCACGGAATCGATCCTCGCGCCACGAGCGCACCAGGGGCTTATCACCGAAGATATACAGACATCGATGACCGATATGATCGGTCCATACTGCCGCTCCAAATTTTTAGCCGAGCACTGCATTGCCGATCTTGCTAAAAACGGTTTTCCTGCCGTAATTGTCAACCCCACTATGCCGATCGGCCCTTGCGATCGGAATTTGACACCGCCCGGTAAGATGATCCGCAACTTTCTGCTAGGAAAAATCAAAGGTTATTTAGAATGCACGCTAAACTTAATTGACGTACGGGACGTGGCCATGGGTCATTTTTTAGCGGCCGAGCACGGTATACCCGGCAGACGATATATTCTGGCCGGATATAACCTGCAAGTCAAAGACTTTTTTATCCGGCTGGCCGCAATGTGCCATCGCCCCCCACCACGTTTCAAGGTCCCTTACGCCCTGGCTCTCGGGTTCAGCTATATAGAGGAATGGTACGGAAGGTTAACGGGTCGAGAGCCGTTGAGTTCCGTGACGGGTGTCAGGCTATGTCGACGGTCGCTTGCATTTGACGGTACGCAAACCTGGCAACAACTGGGCGGCCATATAATTCGTCCCCTCGACGATTCCCTTGGAGATGCTGTCGCGTGGCATCGGCAAAAATTAGCCACGGAAGGGATAATGGTATAATTTCCGCCGGACCGAGATAAGGAGAAAATATCCGGCTCACATGATTGCGGCATCACCGCTCAAAGCCATAAGCTTCAAAGACTTCTTTAAGTGCTTCGTAGACCTGCTGTTTGCTTAAGCCAAACTGCTCCAAAGAATAATGGTGCTTGCTTTTGTACGCTCGGGCTTTCTGAGATTCCGCTTCGAGAAAAAGGCGGTGTTCGTCGCTCATCGGCAGATTGAAATGGCTGTAGATCCGCTCTACGGAACGTCTGGGATTAGCAACCAAGTCGTCGTAATAGATTTCCAGGTATTGTTCGGCAGGCAGTTTTTTCTTAATTTCCAAAATATAGCGATAGTAGTCAAAGATCAACTCGGCCAGTGCCTGGTAGGCGTCATCCCTTTGAATGGCTCTGGGGGCCAGGATCTTCCAGGGGATGGCAAACATGCTGATCAGCGAAGGAATTGACTGGTAGGGATGTCGCACCAGATGCACCAGCCGCATGTCAGGTAAGGTCTCCAGGATGGATTGCAGGCGTCCGGCAATAAGCGCCACTTTTTCCAGCAGGATTTTATTTGCTCCGGTGGCATACATGTGTCGTTTTAAACAGTCCAGATAGTAGGCCATGATTTTTTGCCGTTGATGGGCCGGTAGTCGGTCCACGAATCGGACGTAGGGCAGGACTGCAAAATACGGAAAAAGCAGGCCGACCAAAGGACTTAACATGGTATAGACGAAAAGCATCTCATCGGACTCAACTTCCTTGGGTCCGGTTTTGTGCACATCTTTCCAGCCTTCAAAGCCCTTGTCGCTGGCACGGTTGATCAAACGGGCCAGCGGTCTACCCAGCCGTTGGTCTATGTTTTCCAGCAGTGCAAACAGTTTGTAGAAACTGATGGCCGGAAAGATCGTATCGACCAGTTTGAAATGCGTAAAGACCTTGTCGTAGGACATCAACCGGTGGGTAAACGTCGTGCCACTGCGGGGATTGCCGATAATAAAAATGGGGGCTTTAACAGGCTGCTTGCGATAGCCCGGGAAAAACAGGTAGTCTAATTTACGTCCGCACCAGACAATGGCCCGCAACATCAAAAACAGGATTGTAAACGTAACGGCAAAAAACAGATGGCGCAGTGAGAAATTCGCCGGTCGGCAGGCTTTAAATAGCGCCGCTATCAGCGTTTTAAAATGAAAATACATCACTTTTGTGCCTCAGGACAATTACAATCAACACGGCGCATATAAACTGATGGATTTGACGAAAATGCGGTGATCCTGGCTCCATGTCTGATCAATTGAGAGCAAAATATGAAACTTTCGGCTGGCTTTCTGACCTGCCCGCCATCGCGAGTTCAGGCGAGGCGGGCGGGATTGCTCAAAAAGCGATTTCCTATCAACTTTTGGATATTTTCTCACCATATTCTCGCAGCACTTCTTGCCAGCTCCTCAGCGTCTTTTGTCTCCCTCAACGCATTTTCATCCAGAATCAAATACGCCGCCCGCATATTAAAATAAGGAGAACCTTTTCTTGAAAATAACGTTAGAACTTTTCCTCCTTGGTTCACTTATACTCCTTCACAAGGTTCATGGCTTCTTATCAGCGTTTTCACTCCCATAAACACTGAACACAGGCAGATCTGCAAAAGCCATAAGAAAATCTCCTCCAAAAAAGCTGCTCTTTAGTCATTCTTCAAACCCGTCCCCAAGGTTCGCATCCTGGGATCTATGCGGAGGGTGCCGGGTAACCGGCATTCCTACCGTGACCTAGATCATAGATCACTATAAATCAACATCTTCGGGGCTATATACAAGTATCTCATCTACCTTTTCAAAGCCTGTATCATTTGTTGCCAACAATTTAAGCCCTTCTTCTTGCATACTGGCAACAATAACTGAATCGTTTACCATCAGCCCATATGCCATCCTAACCATTTGACTTTTAATAACTGTTTCGAAAGTAACAGGCCTGATTTCTATACCCATTTCATTGATTTTTTGTGTGTTTACAAAATACTCGTTCAGTCCTTTAATTATTTCAGGGCTTTGGTTGAGCTTTCTGACAATATTAGGTGATTTTACCAGGTTTTTCTTTACAGCTTCAACCATCATTAAGCGGTGAAGCACTTCCAGGATCACATTTACAGAGGTTATGGCAGTCAGATCACCTTGCTCACATCTATTCAGAAAATCACCACATTTCTCACTTACGCCAGTAAAGTGGTAGATAAAAATATTAGCATCAATAAATACCTCGGAACCTGTTTTGATTTCATCAAGTTTCATATACACTCTCTTCTTCCATTATGGATTTAAGAACTGACGGTGAGATATTCATCGCGCCGTATGAGCTTAGAGAGATATTTTTCCGTTTTAATTTTGTTTTTCTTTCCATTGTGAGCAGATACATCCTAAGCGCATCTTCCAGCACTTTACTAAACGGCTGCTTTTGGGAGAGAGCAAGCCGTTTTGCATCAAAAATCAAGTCTTCCTCTAGCAAAGTGCCGATTTTCTTTTTCATCGCATGTTACCTTCCTTTAACCTAAATTATACCGTGAAAATACTTTTTGAATTAGCCACAGACCCACACGGACACACACAAGACATTTTGCCCTGCCGACATGGCGGGGCAAAAACAATACACGCCCAAGGGACACCGACAATTTATCCGCTGGTGTGTCCACCAGTGGATAAGATCTTTTGTCTGTGTACGTCTGTGTGTGTCGAGCGAGCATAGCGAGCGGGTGGCAAATTTTCATGCTCGGGAGTGACGAAAGTCCTCGTCATGAATGTTTGGGTTTAAATCTCACTGTAATGGGCGAACCTAATATTATCAAGAAAAATAGATGATTTTCTTGAATTCTATTAAAATTTTCTATCTACAAGCAGCTTTCAAACCTGCCGGAAGACGCAGGCAGGCGCTATTGAATCGGCGTTTCTGAAGACAAACACATACAGGCAATTGATTGTGATTAAGGCCGCCCAGGAGCTACTCCGCGATCTGCAGCCCATTCCCTTTTCTGTTCGCGTCTATTGCTTGCCGGACCTTTTTGCCGGGAAGCTCCATGCGATCCTTTGCCGGAAGTGGAAGCCGCGCGTGAAGGGGCGCGACTGGTACGACCTGGTATAGTACGCGGGCAGGTATCCGGAAGTTCGGATCAGACACCTCGAATCCAGGATGCGTCAGTCCGGCGATTACCGCGATGACAAACCGCTGACTCCCGACAGACTCCAGCACCTCTTGCGGCAAGCCGTGGATGATCTCGATGTGGAACAAGCGCGCCGGGAAGTCGCCCCCTTCATTGTGGACCAGCGTGCCCTGGACGTATGGTCGCGGGATTTTTTTAGGCGGATCATACCTCGAATCGTGTCGATCTGATGCACGAGGAGAGCAGCTTTCTTGTTCGGCAAGGGGTCATGTAGGGGTAAAATCGCGCCGGCTTTTTGTATCATCTGAATCTTGTACGATTTTTTTACGTCCCAAGCCCTTCTTCTTTATCCGGGCCCTCAATAACTTGGTTCTTTTGTAGAAATCCTGCAAATTCTCAATGTCTCTAACTACTTTCTGTATTTTTGTCATTTTCCAATGCTTCAATATCTGCAATATCTTGCTTTGAATTTCTAAAACGCTTCATCCAAATTAAATCCTCACGACTTGCAATACAGGTTAAGCCATATTCAGTTTCCTCGACAATAGCATTCTCAATTATTTCTTTATGTCTTCCTTCATTGCCTACCAGCAGGTCTATTGTTAGTGAATCTTCCCCTTCAATTTTAGTCAGCCTGTGGAGTGTTACGTTCGTATTCTTAAAAGTCCATGGATTCGCTTCAAATGTATACCCCATTTTTTTCAAAATGGATTTTAGATTATCAATGTCACCCTCAAGCAGCAAAATATCAATATCTTTAGTATACCTTGGTTGGGTATGAAATGATAACGCAATACCCCCAACAACCGCATAGTGAATATTAGCTTCATTCAGTTTTTTGATTATAGAAAAGAATTCGTCGTATATTTTCATTTTGAAGTTCCATGGGTCCGCCACAATGCTCAGTTCCTCACAATCTTCCTCTATCCTCGACTTTCCTGCCATTATGAACCGGCTCTAACTGACCCCGATGCTTCCCGCCATCACTGGTCGTCGACGCATAGCTCGGGATGACTGGCCATAATGTCGACAGAAGCTTATCACAATCGTTACATGAAACAATATTTTCAATATGCTCCGTTCTATTGATAGTGAGTCTTGATCGCTGGCTGAACATTGCGCTCGGTAGCTCTCAAGATGACCCCTAAGCGATCCTGCGGATAATCGAGTTCGGATCGTTGGCGTGATCGATGATCTCCTGAAACCTGTCGTGCGACACGATGGTCAGGCGATCCACGGCCGGGACTCCCACCCGCTTGCCATAGGGCAAGGCGCAGCCCCCGGCCGGTGGACTGTTCCACAAGCGCTGGGTGGCCCAGATGCGAAATTGCGTGCTGCGCAGTGACTTGACGCGATAACCTGCCGAAATAATGACATCCAGATTGTAGTAATAGGTGGGTTTGGTAGAAAATTCGGAATTTCCGAATTTTCTCATCACCTGTTCTTCAACAAGCTCCCCTTCTTTAAAGATGTTCTTGATGTGTTCATTGATAGTGGATTTGGCTTTGCCGAAAAGCTGTGCCATCTGATCCTGGGTGAGCCAGACGGTTTCTTCCTGTATCCTGGTTTCAATTCGGATGCGGCCGTCCTCGGTCTGATACAGCAGGAACTCCCCGCCGGATTCTTTTGGCGCAAGTTCATTCATCTCCTGGCCCTCCTTCCATGAAATCGAACAGTGTCGTCT
Source organism: Deltaproteobacteria bacterium (assembly GCA_030262715.1). Lineage (GTDB taxonomy): Bacteria > Desulfobacterota > Dissulfuribacteria > Dissulfuribacterales > UBA3076 > UBA3076. The sequence goes on along the minus strand of JAJSZR010000047.1, from coordinate 2,133 downwards.
GGGCTGGATTGTCCTTTAAGAGTCAACAGCAGACTTGACCTCCTTCTGACCCCCTTCCCCTTCTTATTCTGATGCCAGATGTTTCTGGCAGGCCAACATCATTTTGATTTCTCCATACGAGTAGTCATCTCCCAGGGCATTTTTTACTTCACTGAGGGAATTATTGTGATCTGTAGCAAGCTCCTTTTCAATGGCCTGTTGTTTTTCAGGTGAAAGCAGCTTGTTGATATCTAATTCGCCTTTTTCCACAAAAAAACTCAGATGCCCTTCAATGGTAGATTGTACCAGGCCTCTTTCTTGTGCAATCCGGGCAATCGTTAATCCGTTATTGAACATGTCGAAACTTGTCTGTTTCGTGCCGAAAGGTGGAGCCGCATCTTTTGCCGAGGTACTTTCTTCAGGAAGTTTTTCAGGCTCCGGCAGTACGACCTTCTCTATCCCGTGTTTTTCGCGATAGGCCAAAACCAGTTTCACAAGTTCTTCACCGTATTTCTCAATGGTTTTCTTGCCGACTCCATTTATTTTTCTTAGATCAGCAGTATTGCCGGGCAGGCATACCACAATCTGAATCAATATCCGTTGATGTAAAACTTGAAAATGGGCGACCTCTTCCTCCTTGGCCTTGCGGGAACGCCAGTCCTTCAGGGTCTGGAACAGCTCTGGATGGGCAACGTCCGATTCGGTGTATGCCGGTGGCCGGCGCTTTTTTTCTTTTTCAGGGGTAAAGTCAATTTCAGCGGCTGAAACAGCACGCAGGAAACTTGATGGTGTAAATCCTTTTTCACAGCATTGCACTCCAGCTACCTTTACGGCAATTTCTTTTTTAAGATCACTCAGGGCATTCCCAATTTTTTTGCGAAGTTCGGTATTGTCTGTTTCGACGTGCAATTTTTTTACTGGCTCCTCAAAAATTTCGGTAAACTTTTCCTGAAACCATACTGACGCTTTGCTGATCCGTTCCAAAATAATTGCATCTGACTCGGGCAAGCCGCCATCCGTAAAAATTGTGCGTAATTGCCGCTTAAAATTTTCACTGACAACAAAAATATCTTCCGCAGCCTTTTTCTCCAGTTGGTGAATATCTTCAACGCCTGAAACCTGAACTACTCTGGCGTTACCCAGCAAAAGCCGGGCAAGATAATTGAGACTGTTGCGCAATAGTGAAAAATCGAAACAATCAAGCAACAACTGCTGCTGGTAACTGATTTTGGCTGCCTGAAGCCGGCTTTCGGAGGGCGGGTTTTGGTGAGCGTTTTCGTCAAAGCACATTATTGCTTTGTCCATTTCTATTCCCCTGGATGAGATGGGAGAGCTCAGCACCATGCCCTCTATAGTTTTACAACGGCTTAAGGCCACATAAATTTGACCATGGGCAAAAGCTGCTTTGGCATCAATAATGGCCTTTTCAAAAGTCAGTCCCTGACTCTTGTGGATGGTGATTGCCCATGCGAGTTTCAGGGGGTATTGCTTGAATTTACCGATTATATTCTCTTCGATCTCCTTATTTTCTTCGTTCAGTGTGTATTTGATGTTTTCCCAAATGATTGGTTCAACCACGATTTCCTGGTGATCGCCGGGACAGATAACGCTGATTTTTTTGTTCGAAATTTTGGTTATTTTGCCGATTTTACCATTGTAATAGCGTTTTTCAGCAGAGGGATCATTGCGCACAAACATTACCTGTGCCCCCTCTTTAAGCAGAAGAGTGGCCAAGGTAGGGTAGATATGTTCAGGAAAATCTCCGGAAATTTCAGCTTTGAAACGGTGTTCTTTTTTGGACAGGTCTCCAAGTCTGGTCTGATTGATGGATTCGGCGCTGCGGTTGTGGGTGCTTAGGGTAATATAGCCCTGATCTTCGCCCGGTGTGAAATCCTGGATGTAACGCTGATTAAGATCCGCTATAGATGATTCATCAAGCCGGTTGTCACGTACCTGATTCAGGAACTTGATAAAACGGGCGTCTGACTGGCGATAAATATGCTTCAGTTCAATAGTAAGCAATTCAGTGAGACCGAGCGCTTTGCTGCTGAAAAAATAAACCGACTCATAATATTGCTGCAAAAGGTCCCATTCATCTTGCTTTGCCACCGGAGAGAGCTGATGCAGATCGCCGATCACAAGCAGTTGCACCCC
>JAJSZR010000046.1 GCA_030262715.1 Deltaproteobacteria bacterium | reverse complement strand
GAATATGATGGGAGACAAACTGGCCCGTGAACTCATGAAGATCCGTCCTGATATCCCAATCATCATTTGCACTGGCTATAGCGAACGAATTACAGAGAAAAAGGCCAAAAGAGTAGGAATCAAAGCGTTTGTCATGAAGCCTATTATAATGCGAGACTTGGCGAATACGTTAAGGAAAGTACTAGACAGGAACTGAGTCTATGTGGCATACATACGGCTGCCATAAATCTGCATTCACACGATACGCACAAATTGCGGATCAGCCATATGCAATCTTCAATGCGCTGACGATCACATCACACATAACCAATCTTTCAAAATTTTTATCACTTGACAACTTAAAGTAGCGGTCTGCCCTTGGAAGATAAGTCTAGCACGGCTCGCTCACAATGTATGTCCCATTATGAAGATTGAAAGCATAGTCTTTGCAGGTTCAAAATCTTGCTGGCTCCAGCGATTGTTGTACCATAGAGATAAAGTGGCTTTTGATATTTGTTTGAAAGAGAAATCAACTGAGACAGGGAATCATTTACTATTGTTGAGCCTGTCGCCAAGATGACGTAGCAGGTCTTAAAGAGTTCTTCTGTCATTTCTCTGCCATCCCAGATAGACACCCCATATTTTATTCTGTTAATATTATCTCTATCAAGGTCTGTTACTTTCAGATTTTCCGCAGATAACCTCCTGGAGAAATTATCTATCATGGCCGGCTGGAATCCAACAATTCCGATCTTGACATCAGAGCTGTATTTATCGATGATTGCTCTGACCATGTCCCTGGCACATAATTCTGGCTCCTTGTCTTTGCAGTGAACAGTGTCGTTAACAATACCCACGTATCGCAACAATGCGTTCAGCGTAGCGACAAAGAGTGCTCTCTCGCCGTTATCCATTAATCTTAATTCGAGTATTTCCTTAAGTTTGCCCCTGAAAGTTCTTGGGATGTCAGTAAATGCCTGCCCCAAGGCATTTTTGAAATCCGCCTGGATTAAAGACTCTTTGCCTTGAAGCAACGGGAAATCCTTCCTTTCTGTCTTGCCTATGGCTTCTTCAGGTGTCAGGATTTTTGCCGTGATATTCACTTCATTTTCCAACAAACTATTTTCTACAGCTATATTATTCAGCGCTTTTTTCAGTTCTGCGTACATCTTTTTTGCCTTTTACTTTACGTCTGCTATCATTGCTTTGAAATAACTTTTACCGCTCTTGTCAAGCCAGGTCGCCTTTAAAAATCAGTACTCCTGGATACCAATGATTCGGTGGATGTTATTTCTAATTAACGTAATGCTTTGATTTTTTAAAGCTAAACGCTAATGACTAACAGCTAATTGCTCAACTTAGGTACCACGTAGATTGTGACTGTCTCGAACATCAGGCATCTAAGAGCATGGATCATCAGGACAGGCGTTGACACCTTTACATCAGATGGTAGGTTGAGCCTGCCTTGTTCTGAGGTAAGCGTTCACAGGGCACCGCATCTGCTTTGTTGTCGGGCACTTGAAGTACAGGAAGTACGTCTACGTACCCTCCGCCTCGTATCTGCAGCACCCTGTAAACGCTTACAGTTCGGTAGATTGCGGTAAAACGGGCGTTGTAACCCCGTGAACGGTTACGTTCTGAGAATAAAACCGGGGAGAAAAGGATCATGGGTCAGAAAAAAATCTTAGTTATAGGCTCTGGAGGACGCGAACACGCCCTTTGCTGGAAGCTGGCATCCAGCCCCAGAATTTCCATAGTATTCTGTGCGCCCGGAAACGCCGGCATAAGTCAGCATGCCGTCTGTGTACCCTTAAAGGTCTCTGACATTGGTGGTCTTATATCATTTGTAAAAAAGGAGGGTATTGATATAACAATAGTAGGCCCTGAAGCCCCTCTGGCTGAAGGCCTGGTTGACAAGTTCAGCGAACAGGGGCTTACAGTATTCGGACCTACTAAAGTGGCTGCTGAGATCGAGGCAAGCAAGGTATTTTCAAAAGATTTGCTTACTGAGGCAGGTATACGAACAGGGACTTACAAGGTCTTTACCGAGCCAGATGCCGGCTTGGATTATATCAAGAACGTAGTTGGAGTGCCCATTGCAATAAAGGCAGACGGGCTGGCAGCAGGCAAGGGGGTATTGCTCGCCCATTCCCTTACTGAGGCAGAGGAGGCAATAGATCTCATCCTTTGCAAAAAGGCCTTTGGTGAAGCAGGCAATCGTCTAATAGTAGAGGAATTTCTCACCGGAGAAGAGGTCTCCTTCATGGCTATAACCGATGGAACAACAGTCCTTCCCCTTGCTACTTCCCAGGACCATAAGCCCGTATTTGATAATGACCAGGGGCCTAATACCGGCGGTATGGGTGCTTATTCCCCGGCCCCGGTGGTAAGTAGCGCCCTGTTTGACGATATCATGGACACTGTTATGAGGCCTACTGTGGAAGCCATGGCAAGGGCAAAAAGGCCTTATCAAGGAGTGCTTTATGGTGGCCTTATAATCAAAGATAATATATCTGAGGTCTTGGAATTTAACTGCCGATTCGGTGATCCTGAGGCCCAGCCGATCCTGATGCGACTCCGCACTGACCTGATGGAGATATTTGAGGCAGCACTTGAAGGCAGGCTGAATGAAATCAAACTTGAGTGGGATCCAAGGGCTGCGGTCTGTGTTGTCCTGGCCTCCGGAGGCTATCCTGGAAGCTATGAGACAGGCAAGGTCATCCACGGCCTGGAAAAAGTGGCTGAGATGCAAGACGTGATGGTTTTTCACGCGGGGACTGCCAAGGATGGAGACCGATTCATCACATCCGGGGGAAGAGTTCTGGGGGTTACGGCACTTGGGAATACCATTTTAGAGGCAATAGACCTTGCATATGAAGCAGTTGGACAAATTTCCTGGGAAGGGATGCACTATAGAAGGGATATTGGTCAAAAGGCCCTCAGATACATGTCCAGTGCGACCAGCACGCTGGTTTCCTCGCATTCCGGTAACCCCGCCAAGGTGGGCATTATCATGGGAAGCCTCAGTGACAAAAAGGTTATGGAACCGGCCCGGGATATTCTGAATGAGTTTGATATAGCCTGTGAGTTGAGGGTTGCCTCAGCCCATCGCTCCCCGGAACTCACTGCATCATATGCCAGGGAGGCAGAAGCCAGAGGAATAAAGGTCTTGATAGCTGGCGCCGGAATGGCCGCACACCTGGCTGGTACCCTGGCAGCAAATACGATCCTCCCTGTAATAGGGGTGCCAGTGGACAATTCGGCACTGAATGGACTTGATGCCCTGCTTTCCACTGCCCAGATGCCCCCCGGGGTCCCGGTTGCAACCATGGCAATAGGAGAAGCCGGGGCAAAAAATGCCGCCTTGTTGGCACTTCAGATTCTGGCACTGGAAGACCAGGACCTTGCAAGGAAGTTGAAGGAATACAGAAAGGCCCAGGCAAAAGAGATAGAAGAACTTGAAATTTGAAATTTGGTAAAGATGAAACAAAAGCATAAAGGCCAAATTTCCAATTTCCATTTTCTAATTTCAACGTTCCGTGAGCGCTTACTTATCTTTTAATTACGATATGATCCCACCACCTGACCGCATATTGATTCAACGAGCTGCAGATATAGTGCAGAGGGGTGGAGTGGTAGCCTTTCCAACAGAGACGAGCTATGGGCTTGGGGCCTCAATAAAACACATCGATGCCCTTGAACGGATCTATGTAATCAAAAAAAGGCCAAGGCACAAACCACTTCTGATCCTTATTTCAGATACTTCGGATCTTATCCATCTGGTCAGTCGGGTTCCGCCGGCAGCGGTTACCCTGATGGAGCGCTTCTGGCCAGGTCCCTTGACTCTGCTTTTACCAGCTAAACCCGGGCTACCATGGCCACTCTGTGCAGATACAGCCAAGGTAGGTGTGAGAATTTCCAGCCATTCATGGGCACATTCCCTGGTAACAACCCTGGGGAATCCTATGACTGCAACCAGTGCAAACCTCTCAGAACACCCTGCTACCTGTGAGGCCGAGGAAGTTGCGGATCAATTACGATCTTTTCCCCCTGATTATATACTGGACGGTGGTTTCACATCCGGAGGGGTCCCATCCACGATCATAGATGTATGCACTGACCCTCCTGAAATTATACGGGAAGGGACTATCAGCCCTAAAGATATCAGAGATGTTACTGGCTGACCGAAAAAGTCTTCATTATTAATGACCTGATAATTCCCAATCTGAAGAATATGCGCATAATACGTGAATTTTGGTTACCAATTTTACTTTACTTAATCTTTCTCTCTGGTTACGAGGTCTGGAAAGGATGCACCCTGCCTGTTTCGGAAACAGGCAAAAATAAGATTATATTAATTCCCACAGGGAGCACCTTCTCCTCAGTAGCGCAACAACTTGAAACAGAAGGCCTAATCAAATCTAAAAGGGCGTTTTATTGCTTGGCGTGGTGGGAAAATGCAACAACCAGGATCCAGGCAGGAGAATATGAGATCTCTCCAACCCAAACGCCTATAGAGATTCTAGATTACCTGGTCCAGGGAAAAATTCGCCAATATATGGTTACGATTCCCGAGGGCTATAACCTGTTTCAAATAGATGGCCTTCTTGCAAATGCGAAATTGATATCCGGCGATTCATTTCTCAGAGTGGCAAGAGACAAAAACATCTTGAGAACTTTAGGCATAAAGGCTGATAGCGCTGAGGGCTATGTTTACCCTGACACCTATCAATTGACCAAGGGCATCACGGAACGCGAGATGCTCCGCACCTTCGTTAATCGTTTCTGGGAAGTATGGAATTCAGAAGGATTCAGCCACAGGATAGAAGAATTAGGTGTTAATATCCATGATATAGTAACCCTTGCTTCCATAGTGGAAAAAGAGGCCATGCAGTCAAGAGAAATGCCGCTAATTGCTTGCGTATTCTGGAATCGCCTGAGAAAAAACGTGCCGCTCCAGGCAGATCCAACCGTCCATTACGGGATACTTGTGGAAACCAAAACAAAAAAGCGCCGCCTCAGGTGGAAAGATCTTAGAAAAAGGACTCCTTATAATACTTATGTGAACAGAGGACTCCCTAAAGGGCCAATTTCAAACCCCGGCAAGGAGTCCATAAGGGCGACTCTCTATCCATCAAAAAAGGATTATTTCTATTTCGTTTCACGAAATAACGGGACACATTATTTTTCCCGGACTTTGGCTGAACACAACAGCGCCGTGAATCAGTATCAACGCCGGCGTAAATGCCGGCCCAGAAAAAAAATCAATTGTGATTCAACACAAACTACCCCACTTTGAACCACCATTCCTTTTTTAAATCGCCAGATAATAACAAAAAAAATTTTGCTAAAGTTTCAAGTAGATAACACTTTTTTCCGATAATATTAGAAGTGTTTTATATATTTTTGCCTCAATTTTCAGGAATCATCATTTTTAAAAGCAAATTATAGAAAAAGAAAGAAAAACACAGTTTCTATTGTATAACATACTGAAATATTATAGTTAAATTATATCTTAATTCTCTTGACAGGCAACCATTCATTAAAATATATTATTTTAAAGTGGGGAAAAGTGGGGAAAAGGGGTAAAAGCAATGTTCAGAGGACGGTCGGCCCATGTCTTAGATGCCAAGGGCCGTCTCAGCATCCCAGCCCGTTTTAGAGAGTTCTTGCAGGCAAAATACGATGGCCGGTTGATAGTCACTAACCTGCCCTCTTGCCTCGCAGCTTATCCTTTTGAGGAATGGCGAAAGATAGAAGAACAGTTCAGCCAGTTCCAATTTGGACCTCCTGAAGTCGTAGCCTTTAAAAGATATTTATTGGGAGCAGCAGCGGAGTGTCCCCTGGATGGCCAGGGAAGGATATTGATCCCCCAGAGGCTCCGTGAAGAGGCAGGACTGACCAAGGATGTGGTTCTCTCGGGTATGCTCACTTACTTCGAAATATCGAACAAGGATAACTTGGACAAAGAGTTGCAAAAAACGAGAGATAACTTTGACCAGTACAGCAGCGACATCACTGCTAAATTCGGAATTAGTGGCTAAAAAGGAGACCTTGCATTGTCCTGTAATGGTCTCTGAAGTATTGGATGGCCTGTCGTTGAGGCCCGGAGGGGTTTATGTTGACGCAACACTGGGCCTGGGAGGCCATACAGAGGCCATAATGTCAAGATGCCCTGAAATCAAAATGGTCCTCGGCCTTGACTGTGACACAGAGGCCATGGAACAGGCCGAATCCAGGTTAGCCCCATTTGGTGACAGGGTTCGATTCATTCACAGCAACTTCATCCATCTTCATGATGTTCTCTTATCCAATAAAATAGGGCAAGTTGATGGGATACTCATGGACCTTGGAATTTCCAGCTTCCATCTGGAAAATAGCAGGAGGGGCTTCAGCTTTTCCAGAGAGGAGTCTCTTGATATGCGCATGGATCCTTCTGACGCGGTGACTGCTGCTGACATGGTCAACAAGCTTCCGGTCGAGAGATTGACCGAGCTTATCCAAACATACGGGGAAGAGAGATGGGCAAAGAGAATCGCCAAACGCATATCTGACAGGCGGAAGACAGCCCCGATTCTGACATCAACAGAATTGGCAAAAGTGGTTGCCAATTCCATTCCAAGGAAATACCATCCCCACCGAATTCACCCTGCCACACGGACCTTCCAAGCGCTACGTATCGCAGTGAACAGAGAGCTGGACAACCTTAAAGAGGCCCTTGATTCATTCCCGTCTTGCCTGAGACTTGGGGGACGATTGTGTATTATCTCTTTTCACTCCCTGGAGGACCGTCTGGTAAAAACCGCTTTCAGAGAAGACAGCAGATTAAAACCCTTAACCAAGAAACCTCTGGTGCCTGGCCCTGAAGAAATGTACAGCAATCCCAGAGCCAGAAGTGCCAAGCTGAGAATTGCTCAATGTATAGAGCCTGTAACGGACACCTTGCAAGGCCTGCTTCAGGAGGAAAAGAAATGAGTCCTCGATCAGCAACGATTAGAATACCCCAGAGACGTTCATATGTTCCTATGGCACAAAAAAACAACGCCAGCAGCAGCCTTTCTTTCTCAAAAGCACTTATTAAGATAACCCATAAAAAGACAATCGTGTTTATATCTGCTCTGGCTGCCTTATTGATCCTTGGGCTCTGGACCGCTCACGATACCCATAAAATAGCAAGGGACTTAGAGTTCCTCCAGAGAGAGGAAGGCCGTCTCAGTGCTCAACATCAGGATTTCAGTTCTCAAATGGACCGGCTCAAAGCATGCAGCCGTATGGAAAAATTGGGGAAAAAATTGGGACTTCACCCACCCACTGATAGGCAAATAATATCCCTTAACTGATAGAGATCAGAATGAGTCTTCTCTTTAAAGACAAAAGAATTCTGTTCCTTTTTGGCTTGGCAGGTCTTGTGATTATTGCTACATTATTTGTTGGTTGCTTTTGGCAGAGCAACAATGTCAATGGCGAAGATAGTGTTGATTCCTCTAGACTTTCTCAACAACGGAGCCATGACTATTATTCCCCGCAAAACCCCTTGTATAGGGGTACAATTCTTGACAGGACAGGAGCGATCTTCGCCATAAGCCAAAAGACAATCTCTGCCTTAGTGAAGCCCTCCAGATTACCGCAAGTTGATGATTGGGTACCAGGGGTATCAGAAATACCGGAAAAATATAAAAGAGTATATCCTTGTGGTTCACTGGCTTCTCCGGTTTTGGGGTTTGTTGATCACGGCGGCAGAGGCCTTGAGGGAGTTGAATATATATATGACAGCCTTTTAAGCCATACTAATACGCAACAAATTCACGCAGGTGGAAAAGAACTTACGCTTACCCTTGAAAAAAATATTCAGATATCAGCGGAAAAAGAACTTGGCAGACAGTTGAGAAGACTTAAGGCTGATAAAGGCTGTTTCGTCATAATGGGTGTCGAAAACGGTGAGATTCTTGCCCTGGCCAGCAAGCCTTCCTGGAACCCGGAACATTTTTGGGAACTACCTGCAACTAATATTACAAATTACTCTCTGCAAGATGATGTTGACCCAATAGTCCTAGCGCCTCTCTTAAACTGGATGTCTGAACAAAGTAAGATGCCAAAATCAGCAAGTCAATCTTTGGACGAAATGGTCTCCAAGTGGAAATGGGAGACTTTGGGTAAAGGCTTGGTCCTGTGGAGTCCATGGACTGAGCAGGAGATGAAAAATTTTGTCCCTTATGACGACCTGTCAAGGAACCTCTGGGGTCTGGGATTCGGCCAAATGACAGGTATTGACCTTCCAGGTGAAGGCCAGGGCAGCTTATCTCCAGCCATGCCAAGCTCACGGGATTGCTTCTTACACCGAGGCATAACTGCCAGTCCGATCCAGGTTCTCATGGCCTTCTCTGCCCTGATAAATGGAAATATATTGGTAACACCACATGTGGCTCTACAAAGCCCTAATGAGTCCCTTGCATCTGAGTTTTCTGTGAAGGACCAAAGGCAGTCCAAAATTCCATGGTTAACAGAAGAGCTTACGCTCAGATCGCAAAAAAACCTCGCGGTCAGAGCAGGGCCTTCTCTTGCAAGCATCAGTTGGAATGAACAGTCTGAGCAAATATCCACCCAATCTCCAGCCCAGGTCACGGTCCTGGGATTCTGGCCCGGCAAATCACCCAAAGTAAGTTATATTATTTTGCTTGATGGCGTAAAAGTTGACCCTCGTGAACGCCGGGGCACTTTAGGACGAGCCTTAATAGCAGTAAAACAGGCGGCACAGATACCCTTTGAAAACGAATGGCGAACGGCGGAAAACAAAGAGACGAAAAAAGATCTATCCAGGATGCCAAATCTCAGGGGAAAATCCGTAAGACAGGCCTTGGACATTCTGCAATCCATAGGCCTTTCTGCTAAACTTAAAGGTGCAGGGATTGTGGTCGCACAGAAACCAAGATCAGGAATACCTCTTAAGGGTGTGAAAGTCTGCAGCATAACATGCAAGTGATGTTTGATAATACACAGAATGAAAGGACATTACGGGATATCCTGGAAGTGCTTAGACCTGCTGTTTCTATATCACCGGACCTTGATAACGTAAAGGTCAAGGGCATATCCGCAGATTCCAGACAGGTGAAGCAGGGATACATATTCGTGGCAGTTCCTGGCACAGAATTTGATGGAAGACAGTTTATAAATGATGCCCTGGTGAAAGGAGCTGTTGCCCTGCTAATGCCAAGTCAAGATGCCCAGCGTTATATCAAGGCCGTCCCTGGAGCACTTCCTGTTATCGAAGTAGACGATCCCAGGCTTTCAACCGGTCTCCTGGCAAGTGCCTTTTATGGAAATCCCAGTGAAAAAATGGCCCTCGTAGCCATTACAGGCACTAATGGTAAGACTACGGCCACATACCTCCTGGAAGGTATTTTCAGCAAAGCCGGGTTGAATCCTGGCATAATCGGGACTGTAAACCAGAGACATGGTGGTATGGAGGTACCTTCTGAACTTACTACCCCCGATACTATAAAATTGCAGAAGATTCTAGCCAACATGTCGAAGCAAGGAGCAAGGGCGGTGGCCTTAGAGGTATCATCTCACGCCCTTGACCAGCAGAGGGTCTCAGGATGCAGTTTTGCCGCATCTATTTTTACGAATTTGGGCCGCGATCACCTGGATTACCATCAAAATATGGAGCAATATTTCCAGGCCAAGGCAAAATTGTTTTTGGAGTATCCTTTTGATACGGCAATTATCAACATTGATGATTTTTACGGAAGGCGCCTCTGGGAGATAATACAAAGAAAAAAGATCAGTTATGGTTTTAGCCCTGAGGCAGAGGTAAGACCTGAGTTCCAGTCCATCAATATTGATGGAATAACAGCTAAGCTTGCCACGCCCAAAGGGCCTGTTTCTATCAAATCCAAGCTTATAGGTTCCTACAATCTCTATAATATCCTTGCAACAGTAGCGGCTTCAATTACCCTTGGGATAGACCCCTATCATATTCAAGCCGGCATAGAATCGATGATGCGCATCCCGGGAAGACTCGATCCTGTGCATACTCCCAATGGAGTGACCGCCTTTATAGACTATGCCCACACACCTGAGGCCCTTGAAAGTGTCCTGAACAGCCTTATCAGATTAGGGCCCAGGCCTTTGATTTGCATAATCGGCTGCGGGGGGGACAGAGATCGGGGCAAGCGTCCTCTCATGGCGCAGACAGCTGCTTCACTGGCAGATATTGTTGTGCTGACTTCGGACAATCCCCGCACTGAAGATCCTATTGCCATACTCGAGCAGATGTTGAGCGGCCTTAAGGACCTTCCCTCCTATCATCCTGCAACCAGAGCTAAAGTGAAGGTAATTCCAGACAGAAGGAACGCCATCTCATGGGTAGCAGAAAAAGTGCGGCCTGGTGCCTGTCTGCTCGTGGCCGGGAAAGGCCACGAAACCTACCAGATAATTGGCAATGAACGACTTGCCTTTGACGATAGAGAAATATTGAAAGAGGCCTTTGAGTCAAAACGCAAAGGTCGGAGGTCGGGGGTCGGAGGTCGGGGGTCGGAGGTCGGAGGTCGGAGGTCGGAGATTTTTGATGATCAGGGATTTCGATTAAAGGCTTCTCAAGTGGCAACGGCCATTGGAGCCAGGGTCCTTTCGGGTGACCTGGACACATCAATCCATGGCATATCAACAGATTCCAGATCAGTAAGAAGAGGAAATATCTTCTGGGCAATTTCAGGAGACCGTTTCAACGGTCATGATTTCGTCCCCGATGCTATAAAAAAGGGGGCTGTTGGCGCAGTAGTCAGTTCGACCTTTGACTTTCGACCTTTGACTTTCAGTCCTCAATCCCGTCCTATCCTTTTGAAAGTCCAGGATACGTTAAAGGCCCTAGGAGATTTCGCAGCATGGTATAAGGAGCACCTTGGAATCAAGGTGCTCGGCATTACGGGCAGTTGCGGCAAGACCACTACAAAGGAACTGATTTTCTCGATCCTGGGGAAAAAATGGAAAGTGGCTAAAACCCCGGGGAATTTTAACAATCTTATCGGCCTTCCCCTCAGCCTGCTTTCGGCCAAATCCGATGATTCCTGGGCAGTGCTGGAAATGGGAATGAACCAGCCGGGAGAAATATCCCGGCTGTGTGAAATTGCAAAGCCACAAGTTGGCCTGATTACTATCATACAGCCTGCCCACCTTGCCGGCCTGGGAAACATAAAAGAAATAGCCAGGGAAAAGTGGGAACTCTGGAAAGCCCTTCCCCGGACAGGTGTGGCAGTGGTGAACCTTGACGACCCCCTCGTGATAGAGGGAGCCAAAGATCTAACATGCCGGGTACTGGGCTATTCCATGGGACAACAGGCTTTGCCATCTTCAAATCACCAAATCACCTGCCTGTCCTGGATCCCGAATGAGCATGGCACTCTACTGGATCTGGATATTGCAGGAAGCAGACTTTCTGTTGATCTTCACCTTATAGGAAGGGCGAACGTGCAAAATGCCGTTGCAGCCGCAGCTACAGGCCATGCAGTCGGGCTGGCACCAGCACGGATCAAGCAAGGGCTGGAGGAAGTAAAACCAGTTCCAGGCCGCCTTTTTCTGAAAAATCTTGGACCTAAATGGAGGCTGATAGACGATTCTTATAATGCAAACCCAGGCTCTATGAGAGCGGCTCTTGAGACTCTTGAGCTCTGGGGTAAAGGCGAAAAAAAGATAGCGATCCTGGGAGACATGCTGGAGCTCGGAGATGCCGCTTTTGGCTTCCATCAGGATCTTGGACGACTTGCAGCCCAAACAGGGGTCGATCTTCTGGTCTTTGTAGGCCAGTTCGCAGATGCTGTTTCCAAGACTTTTCAAAAGGCCGATATTTCGCAAAAAGCTATTCGCATCTTTCCCAAAACGGAAGATTTGCTTTCCTGGATAGAATCAGCCGCTCTTGACTACGTGCCCTCTCCAGCAACCATACTTGTGAAGGGATCACGGGCCATTGGCCTTGAGAGAGCAGTAGATGCCCTTATCAGGCATCTGGAAGAGGGATAGGCCTATGCTCTTTCATCTGCTATATCCCCTCCACGATCTGTGGTCTGGATTCAATGTCTTTCGTTACATCACATTCAGGACAATATATGCGGCTGTTACTGCTCTCTCAATAATATTGTTCCTTGGGCCCTGGTTCATGAGACGCATGCGTGCAATGCAGATGGGCCAAATCATCAGAGACGACGGCCCGGCAAGGCATCATGCAAAAGCTGGTACCCCAAGCATGGGGGGCATATTGATCGTTGGATCCATCCTGGTTGCTACACTCCTGTGGGCGGACCTCAGGAATCTTTATGTATGGATAAGTCTCTTAATTCTTGTAGGTTACGGCACAATAGGCCTTGCGGACGACCTACTGAAAATCAGAAAACAGAACAGCACAGGCCTGTCTGGCAGATGGAAGCTCGTCGGGCAGACAATCTTTGTACTTTTAGCCGCATGGATAATTGCTGCACATGGGAAGTGGGATACCCATCTTAGTATCCCGTTTTTTAAGAACTTTCGGCCTGATCTCGGAATCATGTATGGTTTCTTTGCCCTACTTGTGGTCATTGGGACCTCCAATGCCGTAAATCTGACCGACGGTCTGGACGGACTTGCTGCTGGTCCATTCATAGTAGCCGCAGCAGTGTACACCTTGTTTACATACCTGGCTGGCCACTCGGCTCTTGCTCAATACCTCCAGATTCCTTCGGTTCCTGGCGCAGGAGAGCTTGCAGTATTTTGTGGCGCAATGGTAGGGGCTGGGTTGGGTTTCCTCTGGTATAACACCTATCCTGCAGAGATCTTCATGGGGGATGTAGGCTCCCTGGCCGCAGGCGGTGCCCTGGGAACAGTAGCAGTACTCTCAAAGCAGGAAATACTGCTTGTAATTGTAGGCGGAATCTTCGTAGTTGAAGCATTATCCGTAATTCTTCAGGTATTCTACTTCAAAACAACAGGAGGCAAGAGAATTTTCCGTATGGCACCCATCCATCACCATTTTGAGCTTAAGGGATGGAAAGAGCCAAAGGTCATCGTGAGATTCTGGATAATTTCTATATTGCTGGGGCTGGTAGCAATCAGCACCCTCAAGCTGAGATAAAAAATGTGGATCTGTGCAGTTAGCCTTTAGCGGTTAGCTATTAGCTTAATGATTACAGGATGTTTTGCTATTACAAACTTTCACCCGTTGGGTGTTATTTCTAAGTAACGTAATGCCTTGATTTTTCAAAGCTAACCGCTAATGGCTAAAAGCTAACCGCACAGGTCGAAAAATTCGGTGATTGGTTGAAACTGAAAGGCAAAAAAGTAACAATACTGGGCATAGGGGTATCCGGCCAGGCAGCTGCCAAATGGATCGTCTCTCAAGGGGCACAAGTTATATGCAGTGACTTAAATCCCTTGAACAAATGGCCTGAGGGCCTGGCAAGTTGGTGTGATAAAAATGGCGTCGGAGTAGAGACAAAGAAACACAAGGTAGAGACCTGTCTTTCATCCGATCTGATAGTGGTTAGCCCCGGTGTTCCACCCAAAATTTCTGCCCTTGAGGCCGCACGCAGGTCCAATATCCCTGTGATTGGAGAACTGGCCCTTGCGGCATCCTTCTGGAAAGGACCTGTAGTTGGCATCACCGGCACAAACGGAAAAACCACTACTACAATGCTTGTGGATGAAATGCTAAAAAAGGCCAATGTGCCTCATGTAAGGGCAGGGAACATCGGAACACCATTATCTGCATTCATTGAAGAACACACAGAGGAAACTATCGCGGTCCTGGAGATTAGCAGCTTTCAGTTAGATTACTTCCCCAGGGTCAGATACTCCTCCTTCTCTCCTCTAAGGTTCAAGGCAACAGCATGGCTGAATCTTGCCCCGGATCACCTTGACCGCTACCAGGATATCAAAAATTACGGAGAGAGCAAGGCAGTAATCTACGATTTCCAAAGGCCTGAAGATTGGGCCATCCGCAATATAGACGACAAAGAACTGGAAACGTGGAAGAATAGAGGATGTGCCAGAAGGCTCTACTTCGGAGCACTGCGCCCAGGAATTCCCGGAGCCAGGCTGGACACCTCTTTGAAGAAAATCAACGTCATGTGGCCTGATAATAAATGTGAGGAATACGACTTGGAAAGTTGGTCCTTAAAGGGCCGGCACAACATTGAAAACCTAGCCTGTGCCATACTCATTTCACGCCTGGCAGGTGCAGGTGCAGGTGCCGTACGGTCTGTTATTCGCAGCTTCAAAGCTGCGCACCACAGGCTTCAGTGGGTGGCCCAATACGGGGGCATCGACTATTATGACGACTCCAAGGCTACCAATATTGCATCTGTACTTTGCGCTCTTGAATCCATAGATCAGCCAGCAGTACTCATTATTGGCGGCCGTGGCAAAGGCGAAGATTATGCCTCTTTGGCCAAGGCCACAAAAAGGGTGCGTATTCGTAGCGCGGTTGTCATAGGAGAAGAGGCCAAGGCATTTGAAAAAGTTCTAAGCAAGGTAATACCGGTTATTGAAGTGTGTGGAATAAAAAATGGCAAAAAGACCATGAAAAAAGCCGTAAGAGAAGCTACATCCCTGGCCGAGTCCGGTGATGCCATACTCCTTTCCCCAGCCTGTTCCAGCTTTGATATGTTCAAGAACTACGAAGAACGGGGCATGGCTTTCCAGGAGGCAGCTAGGGAATTGGGTGATTGAAAAAATGGATATCGCAACCCGCAACCCGCAACCCGCAACCCGCAACTCAAATCACCAAATTACCAAATTAGTAGTGGCTGGTGGTGGCACAGGAGGACACGTGTTTCCCGGAATAGCTGTAGTTGAAGCTATGGAAATATATGGTCATGTAAATGTCTTATGGATAGGCACAGGCCGCCCAGTGGAGATAGATGCGCTCTCAGGCCGTAGATGGGATTATCGGATCCTGAATACAAGGCCTCTTAGGGGCTCAGGTATTGCAGGAACTATATGCTCTCTGGCTGGACTTCCATCCTCCACTATCAGGGCTTCTTTGTGGCTCAAATCATTTAGGCCCCATGTGGTATTGGGTGTCGGCGGATATGTCTCTGGGCCTGCACTTCTTGCAGCAAGAATATTGCGGATACCCGCTGCCCTTCATGAACAAAATCTTATCCCTGGGCTCACAAATCGTCTGGCCTCCAGATTCGCAAAGACAGTGTTCGTGAGCTTTAAAAAAACTGTCAAATATTTTCCAAAAAACAGGGTAATTTTTACTGGAAATCCCATACGGAAAAACATTATTCAATCACCAAATCACCAAATCACCAAATCACCAAATTTTAGGCTCTTGGTCCTGGGAGGAAGTCAGGGTGCCAGATGCCTGAACCGGCTTGCCAGTTCGGCCATACAGGTCTTGTGGCAATCCGGTTTTCATGTGGAAATTGTTCACCAAACCGGCAAGCTGGATGTGTCAGATGTTGAGAAATTTTACAAGGACGCAAGCATTCCGGCCAAAGTAAATCCATTTATAACCGACATTGGTGAATCCTATTCCTGGGCAGATCTGGTTATTTGCCGGGCTGGGGCAGGTACGCTGGCTGAGATCACCACCCTTGGAAAGCCCTCGATACTCATTCCCTATCCCTCGGCAACAGATAGTCATCAAGAGGCCAACGCCAGAGAACTGACTGAAGCCGGGGCTGCCAAATACTTCCGGGAAGGAGAAATAGGTGCTATTAAACTGGCAGGAGAGATACAGTCCTTGCTTGAGGACCCCCAAAAGCTCGTTAATATGGGGGAAAATGCTCGAAAACTTGGAAAACCCATGGCAGCTACAGAGATAGCCTCCACGCTATTAAAGATAGCCTGCTATACTTTTTCACATTCTGAAACAGAAACTAATTCATTGAAAGGTTCTACACTACATAGTCATGTATAAAAAACAGCATATACATTTTGTAGGAATCGGCGGAATAGGCATGAGCGGACTCGCAAAGGTCCTTCTCAATCTTGGATATAGAATCACCGGTTCTGATTTGTGCGAGACTGAAATCACCAGGTGCCTCAGAAAATTGGGGGGCACAATTTACAGGGGTCATGCCCCTGGAAATATTCAGGGCGCCGACGTAGTGGTGATTTCCTCTGCTGTCAGAGAAAACAACCCTGAGGTTCAGGAGGCTTATTCTGTCCAAATCCCGGTCATACCAAGGGCAGAAATGCTTGCGGAATTGATGCGGCTTAAGAAGTTCGGCATAGCAGTAGCTGGAGCCCATGGAAAGACCAGCACGACCTCTATGATCTCTTCTGTGCTTCGCGCCGGTGGTCTTGATCCAACGGTTATCATAGGAGGGAAGGTGAATGGTATGGGAAGCAATGCCCGTTGGGGACAGGGCGAGTTCTTGATAGCAGAAGCCGATGAGAGTGACGGAAGCTTTTTGCGCCTTACACCAAGCATAGCCGTAGTAACCAATATAGACAGGGAGCACCTGGACTATTATCCAGACCTGAATGCCATAATCCGGTGTTTTCTGGACTTCATAGACAAAATCCCTTTCTATGGTCTTGCCATACTCTGTGGAGATGACCCCCACCTTAGAGAAATGCTCCCAGTAGTAAAAAAACGGGTAATGACTTATGGGACAGGACCTGAGTCTGATCTGCAGGCCAAAGACATTACTTTCAAGGGTCTGGGAGTATCATTCAAGGCCTGGTGGCAAGACACTGAACTCGGCGAGATACAAATCAAGGCCCCTGGGCTGCACCATGTAAGAAATTCCTTGGCTGCAATGGCCCTGGGCATTGAACTTGAGATACCATTTCACAAAATCCAGACCGGTCTCATGTCATATGAAGGTGTAGGCAGACGATTTGAGATATTGGGTGAAACAGAAGGGATAACATTAGTAGACGACTATGCGCACCACCCTACTGAAATACGGGCTACCCTTACAGCCGCCAGGGCATGTTGGCCTGAACGCCGGTTGGTGGTTCTTTTTGAACCCCACCGGTACAGCAGGACCCAGATGTTAATGGACGATTTCACCACGGCCTTTGGGGAGGCTGATGAACTATGGCTAACGGAAATCTATCCAGCCAATGAAACTCCCATAGTCGGAGTCAGCGGAAAACGTCTGGCAAAAAACATCAGGGGTAAACAGGGTGGACCAGTGCACTATATAGAGTCCTGCGGGGATCTTCCTAAGGCAATTATATCAAGCCTGCAGGAGGGTGATGTGGTCATGACACTTGGTGCAGGTGCTATAGGCCGTATGGGACCAAAAATTCTGGACATGCTTAATACAAAGGAGTCAGCGCTTGCTTTCTAAGGATCTGGAAAGAATAAGAGATCTCCAGGTACTTGAGAGTGTTCCGCTTTTACCGCTCACAAGCTTCCGGATAGGCGGGCCTGCGCATCTATTCCTGGTTCCAAGGACCTTGAGGGCACTTGAGTTAACTATTTCTTATCTCAGTAATCG
>JAJSZR010000045.1 GCA_030262715.1 Deltaproteobacteria bacterium | reverse complement strand
CACTGAAGAGGTCCTGGAGGTGATAGGTAGCAAAGAGAGCAACAATCAGTCCCACGATAAAGACAAGCCCGATGTCAAAGAGGTTGGCCACCCCTGTCATGGGATCGTTCTCACCCAGATCGCCGGATGGATTGTTCCTCCTCTTCTTGAAGTATCTCATTTGTGCTTTTCTTCTAGAATTTCGCTGGCCAGTATCTCGGTTGCCAGCTCAATGTTTTTGATGTCTTCCTCCACCCACCTTCTCTTTATCGTGTAAAAGAAATAGGCCACAATCCCAACGGCAAGGCCAACCACGGTGGTGGTAAAAGCGATTACCAGGTCTGAAGACAATCCGGTCATGTCGCCCTGGCCAAGTGCTGCCAGACCTGTTCCCATGGGAATCAAGGTGCCGATTAACCCCAGGCTGGGACCGATCCGGATAATCATCCTGATACGATCAAGAGATTTCCAGGTTCTTAAACTCGTTTCCTGAAGGATATTTTCTATCTCCACTCCGTCCGGTTGAGACACTTTGTTCAGCAAGAGCCGCAGGTCTTCCAAATAGGAATTGACCCGGTGCGGAAAAAAATTCTGATCGTTTCCCTCTCTTATCAACCGGGGGAGTCTTTCGGGAAAGTATTTGACTAGCCTGAGCCGTTCCAGCCATTCAGCAAAGAAAGACCCTGAAGAGATTACTATGTACACAACTAAGGCAACCAGCAAGAACAGCACCGGATAGAGGAGAGAGGAGGCAATAAGATAGATAAGAGATTTCAACAGCGCGCCTATATCCAACCCTGTCTCCTCCTTATTTTTCTTCTCATGGCCCAAAAGCCGGCTGAAAAAAGAGTGGTCATTAGTGAATAGAGCAACAGAATGTCTCTGGCATTAATGGATTCTGCTCCACTATGGTAGGTGGCCAGTCTGTAAATTTTGCTCAGATCACTGAACTGGGGCATGATGATGACGGACAGGAAGAAGTAGACGGCAATGATCAACATAGCCGCCCCCAGAGTTGATTCAGATGCAAGACTCGACCTGATACTCCACTGTGTCATGCTGATTAACGTCGTAATGACAATAGCCATAAATAGAAGATAGGCCCCCAATACAACCGGATAACCGGAATCAGGGAAGCAGGAAAGGAGAAAGGCCGCGCTGAAAAAGATGACCATGATACAGACAGGGCACGGGATAATCAGGGCCAGCCAAGCAAAACTTCCCTTACCTGGCCTATTTTCTCTTTTCAGCAGAACAATTCCCCAGATGATAAGTCCACCCGCCATCAGGATGTGGATAAACATCCCTGATTTCAGAAAGCCTTGTACTATTTCAAAGTAATGGATGATATTGATCCTTTGCAGGATGTGAGAGGAGAGCACAAAGATAAATAGATAAACAAGGCAGTACAGAGAAAGGAAGATGAGCTTTGACATCAGCTTTCTTCTCTGGATCAGGAAATAGTGCAGACCTATCCCACTCTTTATGGCAAATACGCCTATAGTAAAGACGAGGCCGAGAAACAGGCTTTTGAGTTCCATAATAATAATTATCTAATAATCATATCTGAGGCCCAGGAAAAAACTTCTTCCAGGCATAGGATATCCTTGTACGTATTCGTATTCCTTGTCCAGGAGGTTTTGGATTGCGCCTCTTAGAGTAAACCCCCCGTAGTTTCCAAAATCGAGAATCCTTTTGCTGATCGTAAGATCAGCAACCGTAAAACCACCTTTTTCTATTACTTCATAGGACCCGCCTTCATAATCAGTGATCTTTTGTTCTCCGGTATAGGCAAAGTTTAGATTGGCGGAAAGACCATCAAAATCGGAGAATGTAATACCGTAAGACAGATTAATATCACTGGTATAATTGAGGTCTTTGTGTGTTTCCTCATCTTCGTATTTGGTGAGATATACAAGGTTGGCGTAAGGTTTTAACTCAAAATCCCAGCCCAAAAGGGCACCCACGTCACAGGAGATCTCCGCTTCCACACCCTCTATGGTAGCTTCTCCAACGTTTTCCCACGTGGTGTCACCACCTGATGTCGAAACAGTCTGGATCTTATCCTCAAAATTAGTATAAAAATAGGTAAAGGAAGAATTGAAAAAAGCATAAGAGAAGTCCAGCCCCCCTTCGTAGGTTTCGCTTTGCTCAGGGTCCAAATCGGGGTTACCCACGAAATTGCCGGACCAGCCTGGAAAATTTCCTGCCAACTGCTTGGCGGAAGGCATCTTGAATGCCTCTCCATAGTTGGCCCTGAGTTTTAGAAAGTCTGTAAGAAGATAGGCCACGCCGGCTCGAGGAGAAACGTGATCATCGTCCTCATCTCCCCCTTGGCCTTTTTTCACTTCCACATCATATTCGTCATATCTCAAGCCACCGGTAAGTATCAATCTATTGTCCAAAAGCCTGGTTTTGGCCAGGAGAAAACCGGCGGGATTATCATATTCAGACTTCTTTGGGTCCCAGGTGGTTTTTACTTCATAATTCACCCAGTCAAAACCCGCGGTAACAAGGAAATGTTCCAGGCTTAAAGACACCTGTGCCTGAGCCCCTTCTTGGTCAGTTTCCTGTTCAGATGGGATACCATCGTCCCAGCCGTCCGGGTTGCTCCCGGTCGGATCAGACCATCTGTCCTCATCCTCACCACGAAAATATCTTGCCATCCAGGAGAATAGACCATCTGTAGTTCCGCCGTCATAAATAAAGTCAATGGACTTATTGCTTGTATCTTTATAGTCATCAAGATCGTTCTGGCTGAGATAGCCCGGACTGCCCACCTGATCTCCATCAAAATAATTACAAATGACACCGATACGATTTCCAGGCAAAAACTCAAAACCAAGATTCAGGCTACAGTCTTCTTTTTTATCATATCCGGTATTGTGATATCTTTTCCCATCCGCAGTATCATAGTCGTCCATCGATTCTATGGTGTAACTGCCGGAAAAATCGAATCCCTTTACCTGTCCCGAAAATCCGACACTCCCTTCCTCATGTTCGAAACTCCCCAAATAACCCTCAACAAACGCAGTTGGTTTATCCTTTCCCTGTCTGGTGATCACGTTTACGACTCCGCCCATTGCAGCCGAGCCGTATTGAACAGAGGCAGAACCCCTTATTATTTCTATCCTCTCTATGTTTTTGGTCATGATTTTGGCCGCATTACCGGTACCGGCCCTCCTTCCATTCAGAAGAATCAGGACATAGCCCTCAAGGTCATTACCGTGAGATTCGGTCCTAAAGCCCCGGATACCGATAGGAGTCAAAGTGCCCGGATATTTTTGAATATGCCCAATATTTTTTTCGGCCAACAAATCCCCGAGATCCCTGGCTGAAGACCTTTTGATTTCTTCTTCATCAATAACAGTCAAATTGGAGGTGATCTCCCTTCTCTTTTCCTCCACCCTTCCGGCGGTCACCACCACCTCTTCCAATTCATGTATCTCTTCTTTTCTATTTTGGGCCAATGACCTGTTTGCCGATGACAGGACCAATAGTGCACCGCAGAAATATATAATCATAATCAGAATAATTCGTTTCATAAAAAAACTCCTTTCCCCCTCGAGAAATGTTGTTAAAGATTCTGGTTTCGTCCAGGTCTCCTGGCTTACGTTCATCCTACTTGCCGCACCTTCCCATACCGCCTACGGCGGTACAGTGGCATGCTTGCGGCTTTCGTCCCGATCACAGTCGCGGGGCGGCGAGAGGTTTGCGCTCCCTTCCCTTAGAACGAAACCGGCTAAATCATTCAGAATACTACCGGCCTTCACCTCCTTTCTTCGCCAAAAAAAATCCCCAGGCTGAATAATCAGCCTGGGGATTTCCCTTTTTTATCCACAGGACCACACAGGTAAGCGCTTGTCCACGACGCTTGCCTCAAAACATTCCTGGTAGGTCTTCTGGCTCCCCCGCCCTTTTAGCGACCTTCCCATCCGACGGTGGCAGACAGTGGTATATAAATGCTAAAAGAGTTTCCTTTTCTTGATAAAAAGGACGGGGTTACAGCGGCGGGCCCGCTCCCGATTTTCACGGGATTCCCTATTAAGCCCTAAAGGGCACCATGATTATTATTACAAGAATCAACCTTGTGATGTCAAGGCAAAATCAGTCTGTCAAAGGAAAAGCAACGCCGAGATGGACAAGAGTAACGCAAACCAGGCCGACCACTTAACAAGAAGGGCCGCTCTGCTAATGTCTTCTGGCCCGGGATCACTGTTTCCATGACCCAGCCATGCTTTGTTTTTCAGTCCGCCAGGATACATGATGGGTCCACAAAGGCGAACGCCGAGGGACCCGGCGAAGAAACTTTCCGCATGTGCGGCATTAGGGGAGTCGTGTTTCAATCTGTCTCTCAATGCCACTCTTAGCCCATCCAGCGGATGAAGGCCGCTAATCCAGGCCCCGAAAAAGAGGATGATGAGGGATAAACGTGCGGGGATAAAATTCATCACATCATCCAGTTTTGCACTTGCCCAGCCAAAGTCCATGAACCGCGGACTCTTATACCCCACCATAGAGTCCAGTGTGCTTCCCACTTTGAAAGCAAGCATAAAGCTCAAGGCTGTTATCACCGGAGATAAGCTAAGAATACATGCAAGGATTCCTCCCAACAGATACCAAAAGACGGGTGAAAGAAGACCATCCACAAAATTTTCGGCCAGCGTTTCCACAGCGGCCCTGCTCACCCCTTTATCATCCAAAGACTGAACATTGCGGCCTACGACCAGTGCTATCCTCTTTCGTGCTTCAGGCAGATCTCCTGTTTCCAGTGCATGAATCACAGGCTTGATGTGGACGACGAGATCTTTCAGGGCAAGACATGAATAGCAGATGAAAAGGTCAAAAGCCATGCCGAGTGGCCGGTACAGACTATGGAGAAACAAGCTTGCCGTCAGATAGCAGAATAGGGAACTCATTTGCGTCGTCAACACCAAAAGGAAGCCGCCTGCCCTCCCGTTCAAACCTAAGTGTCGCAAGGCCTTCTCGGAAAGGGTGATGCATTGGCCAATGATTCTGATGGGATGGTATCTATAGTGCGGGTCCCCAAAGGACACATCAAACAAAAAACCGAAAAAAATTATACCTGCCAGTTCAACCATGCCCGATCACAGTCTCCAAAGAGATCGATCCCAGTGTCCTGTCAAGCAACAACTGACGCATCTTGCTTGTCCTTTTACCTGCCTGACTGCGTTACTCCTTCAGTTACATAGCACTGCTATGCTCCCTCAGTCGTGCCTTGCAGGCAGGTAAAATTACTTCGCAATCTTGCGTCACTTCTCACTTGACATGACACTAGAAAGAAGAAAGTAACGAAAGCAGCAGGTCGTTTTCCCTGGGAGCCCTGAAACCCATTCGAAAAAAGCCTTCTTCGAGTCCGGGAAAGTTTCGGCAGTCCCGGATATATGCACCCCGGGAGAGGAGGTGGCGCATCAGATCATCCAGGCTCTCGGTTTTGTGCCACTGGCAGAGGAGAAAATTTGCAGTTGAGGGGAACGGAGTGATTCCATCCAACATCGTGAGCTTCTGAAAGATTTTCTTGTATTCCTTTGCGACCAAAGAACGGGTCTCCTGCTCATAATCGGCGCATGCAAGGAGCAGTGGTGCAATCTTCTCCGCCACTCCATTGACGGTCCATGGCTCCTTTGCCTGCCTTAAGCGTGAAATTGCCTCCGCAGACCCAGCAACGCCCCCCAGCCTGACTCCAGCGAGGGCATAGAACTTCGTGAGCGAATGGATAATAAGGATATTCGGCCTTGGCTCTTCCAAAAGAAGGCTTTGTTCTTTCCACCTGTCCACAAACTGTATGAATGCCTCATCGATAATAAACCATTTCTGAGGAAACATCCCGGCAAGCTCCAGGACAAGCTCCTTTGGAACCAGCATGCCCGTGGGATTGTTGGGCCGCCCCATCCACATGGCATCCACATTCTTGAGCGCCTGTGCCAGCCTGTCCAAACCGGGTGAGGAGAACTTTTCTTCAGGTAAAAGCGGATACCTTTCCACCTTGGTACCCGACAGCAAGGAAGCTCGCTCATAGTCATGGTATGAAGGCGTAACGATCAATACGTGTCCGAAACGAAATACCCTTGGCACCAGATAGATCATCTCTGTGGAACCGTTTCCTGCCAGGAAATTTCGGGAGGGTATGCCGAATTTACCTTCGTAGTATTGAGCCACTCCATCCCCATGAATACTTGGATAGTTCTCAATAGCCAAAAAGAACTCCGGCCATTTCTCTCTAACGATCATCGGTAAGCCTAGGAGATTAATGTTAACGCTGAAGTCAAGTACCCGCTTGTCTGGCAAATTTAACCGGCGCAGATCAAACTCAAGGGTCCCACCATGTCGATACCGGGCCTTCGTTTTCATTAAAAAATCCATGACCACCCTGTATAACTAAGGATCGTTTTCCCCGGCAAAGCGCATGTCATTAGGAGACCGACTTCTACTATTTCATTGGTTGTTCCAAGGAGGTCGCCTGTGATCCCTCCATACTGATGCCGGCAATACGCCCCGAACAGCCATGTGATAAACCCGGCCAAACCAAAAAGCGCGAACCCCAGAGGACCATAGAGCAGACAAAATCCGAGGGAAAGGCAATGTGAGACAATTCTGTGTTTTTGAGAGGCCCCATCCACAAAGGGCCTGGCCATACCTTCACCTGTTCTCGCATAGGGCAACGTGGTGATCAATTCCACCATCATACCCCTCGAAAGCGTGAATACGGTCAGAAGCCAGATGATGGAGGCTGAGGACAACAGCCTTTCAAAGGCAAGCCATTTAGCTGCCAAAACCAATATCAGGGCCAGGGTCCCAAAGGTGCCTACGCGAACATCCTTCATTATGGCGAGTCTTTTTCCCCTGTCCAAGAGACCTCCGGCCGAATCGGCCCAATCAGCCAGCCCGTCCAGGTGCAAACCACGTGTCACCCATACTTCAACGGCTACCATGACAAGGGCGGCACCTGCCGGCCATTGAATAAACGGGAGCAAGCTCCACGTACGGCCTACTCCATAAAGTATCAGGCCAACAAAAAGGCCCACCAAAGGAAACCAGGGAAGGGAATCAGAAAGATCTTCGCTCTCCCTATCAGGCCATTGAACCATGGTCAGGGTTGTGATAGCACCTCCCAGTCCTCTAATTGGTGATTTTCTTCCCTCTTCAGGCCTCTGATTTCCGACTTCTCTTCTCACCTCCCCGGCTCTATCCCCACCTCTTCAAAGGTGGCCATTTCATTATAGATCCTTACTGAGTCTTCAATCAGTTGCATGACCAAAGCCGCCCCGGTCCCCTCTCCGAGACGGAGATCCAGATCAAGGACCGGGCGTATACCTTCTTTTTTGAAAAAAGTTCGGTGTCCTTTTTCAGAGGACTGGTGGGAAAAGAAAAGGTAATCTTTGACGACCGGATTCAGGCGCATGGCCACCAAGGCACCTGCGCTCGATATAAAGCCATCTACCACAACGATCATCCTGCGTGCTACGCCCCCCAAACAGAGTCCGCAGATCCCCGCAATCTCTAACCCTCCCACGGTTGCGAGGGTTGAAACCGGGTCCTTCATAGAGGCACGGTTGACCTTCAGTGCCTCTTCTATCACCCGGACCTTGTGCTTAACCCCTTCCTTATCAATCCCTGTCCCCCTCCCCGTTACATCAACAACATCCGCCGGAAGCAGGGATGAAAAAAGTGCGGAGGATGGGGTGGTATTTCCTATGCCCATATCTCCGGTTGCTATCATGGAAACTCCTCTCTCGTAAGCCTCTTCGGCCATCTCTACACCCACATTAATGGCCTTTTCAGCCTCGCCTAACATCATTGCCGGTCCTTTGGCAATGTCTCCGGTCCCTCTCCTTACATTTTTTCTTATCAGACCGTCGGCCTTTTGGAGATCCTCCTTCATACCGATGTCGATCACCGATACCTCTGCCCCGGCACAACGCGCAAGCACATTGATTGCCGCACCTCCTGCAAGGAAATTCCCGACCATCAAGGCCGTAACCTCCTGTGGATAAGCACTAACCCCTTCTGATACAACACCATGGTCGCCTACAAAAACAAGGACCTCCTTTTTTCTGAGGGACGGGACCTCTTCTTGACGGATTGCAACAACCCGTTCCGCCATCTTCTCCAGGGACCCCAGGCTGCCTCTGGGTTTGGTCAAATTATCAAGCCTCGTCCTGGCCCGGTCGAGCCAACTCCTGGAAAGGGGTTGAATTTGTTCGGCCGCTTGCTTCCACATCTTCACTGCTAACTCCTTTTTTAAGAATTTTAGTAGCATACCTCTCCAGGTATCCCCTTGACGTCACCATCTTCCCGCTTATCAATCGAGTCCTGGAATTGCCTACCACAAGGATAGAGAGCATGTCCACACCTGTTACATCCAGATGAGAAAGCGTCGTAATCTGTACAGATTGCCCTTGTCTCATGGCATTTCTCACAATTCCCACCGGCATATAGTCACCCCGATACTTCCGGATCAACTCTCGCACCTCTTCTAATTGCCAGTCTCTTTTTTTAGACTTGGGATTGTAAATAACCAGGACAAAATCGGCCTTGGCCGCGGCCTCCACCCGTTGCCGGATCACCTCCCATGGAATCATGAGATCACTCAGAGAGATGACAGCGAAATCGTGCATCAGCGGAGCACCCAAGAGGGCGGCAGCAGCGGACATGGCCGGAATACCCGGTATCACCTCCACTTCCACATCCCCCATTAAGCCCTGCTCAGCCAAAAGTTCCAGCACTAATCCGGCCATTCCGTATATGCCTGCGTCGCCGCTTGAGACCACAGCCGTATCCTTTCCCTGACAGACCCTATCAATAGCCGTTTGAGATCGGATGACTTCTTTCATCATACCTGTTGAAATTGTCTCTTTCCCCACAAGAAGCTCGGGTTCAATAAGATCGATATAGGTCTTGTATCCCACAATGACTTCAGCCCGCATAAGGGCTGTTCTCGCTTTTGGGGCCATATACCGGGGATCGCCAGGCCCAAGACTGACTATGGTCAACTTTCCAGGGCCACAGCCAGAGTGACATTCAGGCCCTTGGTCTTGGGGACCAGGAGCCTGCCTTTCCCCGATTTCAGGATAGCGGTTGCTTCGCATACGCTTGAAACTCCCATATGTTTTTCGACCACACTTGAAGGGTGCGGCACATCAATGGATCTGATCTCCGAAGGATCTGCAAATATGAGCGGTACGCCTAACTCATGGGCGGCATCAATAAGACCTTTTTCATCCCTTTTTTCTTCAATGGTGGAAACACATTTCAGGCTTTCCATGGCAAGGGAATTTTCCCGGAATGTAGCCTTAATCAATTCGAGAATTTCCCGTTTTGTCGTCCCGCTGTTGCAGCCTATACCTGCAACAAGGCACCTTGGGTGAATGAGCAGCAATTTATCCCCGGCGGGTGTCTTGCGCCTCCAGGTGACCCATACTCCGGGGGTTTTAATATTATACTGCACTTCTTTCTCAACCCGGTTCTCGATCAATCCCGGCATATCCATATTTTTCAGGCCCAGTCGATCTTCCGGATCAAATACCTGGACAGGCTTACCTTCAAGTACAGCCATGTTGATCCTTTTTACTGCTCCAAAATTGGCAATGAAAAGATTGCGCTCTTTTGCCAGAAGATCAATGGAAGGCACTCCTTC
Source organism: Deltaproteobacteria bacterium (assembly GCA_030262715.1). Classification (GTDB taxonomy): domain Bacteria; phylum Desulfobacterota; class Dissulfuribacteria; order Dissulfuribacterales; family UBA3076; genus UBA3076. Next base: position 8,093 of record JAJSZR010000045.1, on the reverse strand, counting down.
CGTCTCGGTGGCAGTTGTAATCACGGCCTCTCCACCGGTCAATTGAGCCACTTCTGCGGCCATGGCATTGGCTCCACCCAGATGTCCTGAAAGCAGGCTGATAACATATCTTCCTTTCTGATCAAGGACGACTACTCCAGGGTCCGAATCCTTGGACCGCAAGTGAGGCGCAATGGACCTGACCACGATCCCTGTGGCCGCGATGAAGATCTGCCTTGGATATCGGGAAAAATTTTCGGCTACCGCCTCCATAAGATGATTAAAGGGAATGCCTCCATAAGCATCCGCAATACGAGACGGCAAAAACAGATCACCCTCTATTTTTTCTGTAAGGGTTTTTCCTAGGCTCGCTCCTTGGTGTGTCAGGGCATATATTGCAGTCTTTTTCATTGTCTGAAGCCATGGGAGAAATCCCGGCTATAAAGCCTGGAGAATATAGGATCATCCTGCTGTCCCGGCAGGATCAGAAAGACTGCCTGCTTGTTAATGCCTGCTTGTTTGACATCCCTTGCAAGTAATGAGATGTTTGTAGTAATTAGCCACTGATCCGGCCAGCCTATTCTGTAGCCTATGACCACCGGTGTATCTTCCGGATAACCCCCTTCCATCAATTCCTTTTCTACTGCTTCGGGATTAGTGGATGAAAGGTAGATAGCCATAGACGAGTTTGAGCGGGCAAGCTCTTTAAGACTTTCCTTTTCGGGAACAGGAGTTCGTCCCTCAAGCCTTGCGAAAATAAGGGACTGGGTCTTTTCCGGCAAAGTAAAGGACACCCTTGCCGCCGCGGCCGCTGCGAATGCCACGGTAACGCCGGGGATAACTTCATAGCTGATGCCATCCCGGTCAAGGAGGGTCATTTGTTCTTTGATAGCGCCGTAAAGGGAAGGATCACCTGTATGCACTCGGGCCACCATACCACCGGACTTGACGGTTTCCAGGATCATGGCATGGGTCTCATCCAGCGTCATGGATGATGAGTCAACCACCTCTGCGTCTTCCTTTGCGCAGGCCACAACCTCTTTGGGTACAAGGGAACCTGCGTAAAGGACAAGATCAGCATTTTGTATGCATTTCCGTCCTTTGACAGTAATCAAATCCGGGTCTCCAGGGCCGGCGCCTATAAAATATACCTGGCCTCCTCTCTTTTTCATATTCATATCTTAATCCAAATGGTCAAAGTGTTGTTTTTGTGGCGCTTAGGATGAAAACCGGGTTTAAGGCCACAAGCCGCTGATCACCTGCTGTGCTTTTAGATCGGGAGACCTGTATCTGGGTGGTGGAAAAAGGCCAATTTAAACCATTCAGGCAATCCCTTGCCCGTGCCAGTGAACCTATAAGCACTAAGTGAAGCACGAGATTTCCACCAGGCTTCAGTCGTTTGCACGCTTCTTCCAGCACTCTGTTGTCTCTTCCCATGCCTCCGCCAATAAAGACCCTGTCCGGATCAGGAAGGGATTCCAAGCATCCCGGCATTTCTCCTTTTATTACCGCTACTGAATAGGCGCCGGTTCTCTTGATATTCTCGCGGATCAGCTTGACCCTGTCAGTGTCCTTTTCCACGGCCAAAATCGCTCCCTGATTAGCCAGGATGGATGCCTCAATGGCCACTGACCCACAGCCCGCGCCTAAGTCCCACAGGGTGTGATGGGGCTCAATCTCAAGAGCGGCAAGACCTGCCGCCCGGATTTCTTTTTTGGTGATCAGGCCCTTTTGATGCAGGTATTTCTCATCTTCTAGACCCAGGCAAAGTGGGATCTGTGCCCGTCTTATGCGATCCAGAATGATAAAATTGAGCGAAGAAAAGGTCCTTTTCGCAGCTTCCTTTAATTCAAAACAGCCTATCTTTTCGGATTCCGTGCAAAGTTCCTCAAATACATACATGTCAAAGGTATCGATCCCACGGCGGACAAGTTCATCCGCTACTTTAGCCGGATGAAAATCCGGGTCAGTAAACACTGCTACGCGGTCGTTTCCGACAAGGGCCGTCAATAAGGACTGTATATCCTGCCGACCATGGAGAGAGACAGATCGTATGTCGTGCCAGGGGATCTTCAGCCTGGAAGCCGCAATTTGAAGTGTAGTTACGTTGGGATAAATGATGACCGTCTCCCTGCCAAGGGCATCTAGAAGACGCTTCCCGATGCCATAAAATCCAGGATCACCGTCGGCCAAAACCACTACCTCTTTTTCCTCCACGATTTCCTTTCTGATTCTCTCGATGGTTTCGTTGAGAGGGCTCTGGATTGGCACCTTGATTGCGGGATGGCCCTTGAAGCAGTCAAGAAGCCTCTGACCCCCCACCAGCACCTGGGCCTTTGCGATCTTCTGTGAAATTTCGCAGGGTAGGTCCCGCGGATTCAGCCCCAATCCTACTATATGGACTTGTCTCATGCCTTAACCCCTTCCCATGGTCTTTTGGCTGACCAGGAAATGACTCTCAAAGTCAAAAAGGTAGTACGTAATATTCGAAGCTGATCCTGCGAATTTATTCATCAGTTTCTGAGTAACTTCTCAATAAGTCCGGGCAAATCATATTTTGCGACTATCCACTGGATTCCGGCTTTCGCCGGAATGACGATTGGGTGTAAGCGCCTGTCATTCCGGCGAAAGCCGGAATCTAGTGACTGTTACCCAGACTATTGAGAAGTTACCTTTCTGAGCCTTCCGGCCGCCTTAAAATATATGTATCCATAAGCCAACCCTTTTCCCTTCTGGCCTCACTTCTTATCTTTTTAAGATCCTCAATTATATCTTTTAACCTCCCTGAAAGCAGAATTTCATCCTTACTCCCTAAATATCCACCCCAATAGATGTCAATATCCGAATCCTTGAAATGCTTAAAGGCAGAATAAGTATCTAATAATACTACAGTATTTATAGTCTCGCCAAGCGTATATTCTTTCAATCTTCTGCCCGTTGTAATCACAATAGATTCCCCTATACGGTTTAAAGGGATTTTATGCCTTGCTGCTAATACCTGGATACTGGTTATTCCTGGTATCACCTTATACTCAAAATTTACTGCTCCTTCTTTAAGGATATGTTGAAGAATTTCTAAATGTCCATCATATAGGGATGGATCGCCCCAGATAAGAAAAGCGCCAATTTCGTTGTCTTTCATCTTGTCTTCAATCAATTCAGTAATAACTTTTGCTTTTTGTTGACGCCATGTCTTAACTCCTTCCTTATATGACTTACTGTTTTTTTTGCGTTCAGGAATCTTTGCACTCACAACCCTATATGTCCCTCTACCCAAATATCTTTCTAATATCTCCTTTCTTATCTTAAGAAACTCCTTAAATCCCTTCCGTTCTCCCTTTTCAAAAATGAAAAAGACATCTACCTTTTTCATTGTGTTTATCGCCTGGAGGGTCAAATAATCAGGGTTGCCAGGCCCAATTCCGATAAGATATATCTTCTTCATCTCTTAAACCCTGCCAGGGCCATCTCGGCCAATTGGTTTACCACGGATGCAGCCAAGGTTGATCCTCCCTTGCGTCCTTCAATAGTGATGAATGGGATACCTGTCTGCCCCATGAGCATTTCTTTGGACTCAGCCGCATTCACAAAGCCCACCGGCATACCTATGATGACTGCCGGGTTACATTTCCCCTCTTTGATACACTCCAAAAGCCTCAAGAGGGCCGTAGGGGCATTCCCCACAACGTATATGGCCCTGTTTAACCTGGACAGGGTATAATCAACTGCCGCGGATGCCCTTGTAATTTTCTCCTTTTGCGCCTTCTCTTTTACTTCAGGTTCACCCATGTAGCACTCAACCCGGCAGCCCAATTGGTCCATACGTCCTAAGGTAATCCCCATGCGGGCCATCTCTGTATCAGTCACAATCAGACAGCCTGATTTCAGGACTACGATACCGGACTTGATAGCATCAGGGTGAAATTTGATGATGGATAATAGCTCAAAATCGGCGGTTGTATGAATCATCCTCCTGGCTACAAGCCATTCGTCACCTTCAAAAGGACGTGGCTCAGGCACCTCAGACTCAATGATTTCAAAAGAACGTTTTTCTATTGCCTCCGGTTCAATATGTGCATCAATATCTCTCATAAATACTACCTTCATACGCTATGGCTTTGCTCTATGCCCAATGCGCTATTGGCCGTATCTCCGGCAATAATCCACAAAGTTTTTCGCAACTTCAGGATTAGAACCCCAATGTAAATGCACATAGGAGCCCAAGACCCTATTTTGGACAAAGCCCTCCTCAGCTTGGAAGCCAGCTTTCCGATCCGTCATGGTGTAAATGCATTCGGGGTTTGGCTCCATATTGTAAATCCTGGAGTAGTGGAATTCATGCCCTCTGATTTTTGTGCCTTTAGCACCCAGGATACTTTCCTTTTGAGTGATAACTTCACGATACCCGAGGGCTCTCAGCCGACCTCCCATCTTCGCCCTCATGGGGAAAATCCCTGCCATAGAGAAGATATGACCTTCAAGGTCCTGGATTTCTTTTGTGAGAAACATAAAGCCCCCACACTCTGAATATATGGGCCTGCCGCTCAACCCGAACTCTCTTATCTCGGCCAATAGTTGCCGGTTCTGGGAAAGCGTCTCACAGTGCAGTTCGGGATAACCTCCCCCCAGGATCAGGCCATTGATTTCCTCGGGCGGATGCCTTGAATGTAATGGAGAAAAGGGGATCAGCTTTGCGCCCGCCTCTTCAAGCAATCGCAGGTTTTCGGGATAATAGAAGCAAAACGCCTTGTCCCTGGCAATTCCGATTTTTACTTCAGGGCTATGCTTTTGATGGCTGTCAGGACTGTAAAACTCAGACCCCTGACCCTTTGTCCTTTCCAACAACCCCAAAAGTTGATCAAAATCCAGGTTGTTCTCTGCCCAGCGCCCCAGTCTTTCAATCTGATCTTCATATGCCCTGAAATCTTCATCCGTGACAAGCCCAAGGTGCCTGGAGGGGATTTCAAGTCCCTTATTATCAGGCAAACACCCGAATACCGGCAGCTCGGTACTGGAACGTACTGCATCTTCTATCACTTGAGCATGACCTTTACTCCCCACGCGGTTAAAAATGATGCCTTTCAAGGAAAGATCGGGATCAAACCTGGAAAAGCCCAGGGCGACCGCGGCAGCGGATCGTGCCATGGCCCTGGCATCTATAACAAGGATTACAGGCAGATCAAGCCACTTGGCCATCTGGACAGTTGAACCGGCTTCATCGCTGCCGGAGGACCCATCAAACAGGCCCATGACGCCCTCGACTACAGACACATGCGCATCATGACCATAGCGTGCAAAGATCTGCCTGTTATGCTCAAGGTCTATTATCCATCCGTCCAGGTTGTGGGAATCCCTTCCGGTTACCCTTCTGTGATGACCCGGATCAATGAAATCAGGACCCACCTTAAAGGGCTGGACAGTGTAACCTCTCCTCACAAGGGCGGCCATGATCCCGAGGGAAACAGTGGTCTTACCGCACCCGCTATGGGTTCCGGCGATACACAGCCGGGCGATCTTTACACGCTTTTTTACCTGAAAAGCAGTACTCATTTGTTTCCTATGAATGTAACCGATCAAGGGTGGGATCTTCTGGAAACGATTTGCGTTAGCCCTGTAGTTTTATTGGCTTTTGCAGCGGGGGAAACCCCGGCTCCGGAGTGAAGCGGAGGAGAACGGGGAGGGGGCAAGACTCCCCCGCTGCAAAAGCCTTATAAAACAAAGGGCGAGAGCATGTTGAAAGAAGATCCCACCCTTGATCGGTTGCCCATGGATTCAGGATATTTCGAGGGCTTCATTCTGCATCTTTTAACACCAGGGGTTGTCCGGCCAGGACCGCTACCACCCTGCCGGCCACGCCGGCAACCCGTTGATTCAAGAGGCCCGCGGCATCTCGATATCTTCGAGACAGCGGGTTTTCAGGAACAATACCCATGCCGACCTCGTTGCTCACCACCAGGACCGCACCATGAACGCCGGATAATTTGCTCACGAGATCCTCAATATTCCGATTAACCTCTTCCCTGTCCTCTCCATATTTCATAAACAGATTGTTCAACCAAAGGGTCAAACAATCAACCAGGATAACCGTGTCTTGTTTGTCCATTTTACGAATTGTAGAGGCAATCCTGAACGGTTCCTCCACCGTAAGCCACTTCGATCCCCGTTCGGCCTGGTGCAACAGGATCCGTTCTGCCATTTCCGGGTCCATGGCCTGGGCCGTCGCCAGAAAAATCCGTTTCCTGTTTAATGCATTGCACACATCCATGGCAAAGCGGCTCTTTCCGCTTTTGGCGCCTCCCAAGACCAGCATGCATCCACGTTCAAATTTCGTCTTAAACATGATCCTTCTCTTGGCGCAGGCCTATGAGGGAAAGGATCTTTTCCACGTCACAATGTGCCTCAAAGTGATCGGCTAGCAGGTCATACTGGTGAAAACGCCCGAGTCTTCCATGTCTGGCTGCTCTTTCTTCCAGGCCCTTGGACCTTCGAAGACTGTTAAGAAACTCACCCCTGAAGCCCTGGGAATCCAGTATCCCGTGGACATAAGTCCCTGCAATCCGGCCCCCTGCCATGCTCCAGCCATCATCCCATGACCTTTTATCTCCCGTTTGATGAATCCTTAGAAATGGCTCCCCTTTGTGCCGTAAAGCCTCACTCCGGCCCATATGGATCTCATAGCCCCTGACCCTTTTCCCATTCATCAAACAGATGCCCGTGACCCTACGCACCACTTTTTGATCTTCAAGAAACGTCTCTATGGGAAGAAGATTGAGACCTTCTACCTCCCTTCGACCCGATTCCACTCCCAATGGGTCCTTGATCCTCTCTCCCAAGAGCTGATACCCTCCGCAGATACCAAGCACCCTTCCCCCTCCTTTCGCAAACCTCCCTATGACCTTTTTCCAGCCAGTTAGAGTTAGCCAGGCAGCATCTTCCACCACATTCTTCGCTCCCGGCAGGATAAGGCAATCATATTCCTTTGAGAATTCCCGGGATTGAAAGAGATAGTTGACGACTACGTCCGGCTCTCGTTCAAGTATTTCCAGGTCTGTAAAATTAGAGATGGAAGGGAGTCTTACCACGGCTATGTTGACTGAAGCTGGACCAACTGGCCTGGGTCTTCGTTTATCCTCCTGGACCGCAACAGAGTCCTCAGAATCGATAAGAATGTCCCGATAGAATGGAATCAGACCCAAAACGGGCCTGCCGGTCTTTTTCTCAATGTATTCAATCCCAGATGAAAAAAGATTCGGGTCTCCGCGAAACTTGTTAATTAGAAAGCCGACGGTAAGCTCTCTCTCTTTTCCAGTCATAAGATGAAAGCTCCCGATGATCTGTGCAAAAACGCCTCCTCGATCAATATCCGCAACTAAAATGCAGGGCGCATTCGCTGCCTTTGCCATTGAGAAATTCACAAGGTCATTCTCCTTGAGGTTCATCTCGCAACAGCTCCCGGCCCCCTCCATGACAATAAGTTCGTATTCCCTGGCCAGCCGCTCATAGGATTCCAAGACTGCGTTTTTCAGCCTGGGTTTGAAGTTATGATAAGCAAGGGCCTCCATTTGGCCAAATACCTTTCCATGCAGGATAATCTGGGAACCCAGGTTTGAGGATGGTTTCAGGAGAATCGGATTCATGTGTACCGAGGGCAATACGTCAGCAGCTTCGGCCTGAACCACTTGCGCCCGGCCGATCTCGCCTCCTTCCACAGTAACATAGGAGTTGTTGGACATATTCTGGGCCTTGAAGGGAGCAACCTTGTATCCCCTTCTTTTGAAAATCCGGCAGAAGGCAGTTGCTGCAATGGACTTACCCACATCACTGCCGGTTCCCAAAAACATGATGGCTTTGGCCATTTCTCCTTCCTTACTTTACCTTGCCAAAAAAAATCCCCGGACCTGAATTCACAGGCCCGGGGATTCCGTTTTTTACCCCGGTCAGTGTTGCCCGGATCCCAAACCACGAGGATCAGAACAATATCATGTCATTATGGGCAGGTCTTCTGACTTACGGATTATCCTACTGACCGCGCCTTCCCATCCGGCAATCAACCTGATAGTGGCACCCTGCGGCGTTCGTCCCCGATCACAGCGGCGGGTCCGCGACGGATTTTC
>JAJSZR010000044.1 GCA_030262715.1 Deltaproteobacteria bacterium | reverse complement strand
GTTGAGGGGGACGTTCGTGCAGAACGTGCGCAATTCCCCAAAAAAATGGACTAAGTTAAGCTTTCAATGTTCAACAAAGTCTACCATACGTTTTTGTCAAATCCGGTCAAAATAAATAAAAAACTCCACGTCTCTTTTAAGATAATGGAGCTTTAGAAAACATAGGTCAAGGCATGGTTCGCCTCCTGTGTAATGTCGAGATCGAGGGTCTTCTTACTCTGGTAACCGAGGCTGTTCAGCAGACCGATTGTCGCGTCGCGCAGGTCGGCACCGGAGAAGGCCAGAAGGCGTTGTCGTATCTGTGTTTTTAGTTCCATTTCTTATCCTGCGATTATGTCTGCATAGACTTCAGTAACCGCTTCCCCGCATCTGTCAGTCGGTATTTCTGGAGGCGGCTTTTGGGTTTGTCGGGGATGGTCATTTCGACTAAACCAGCTTCCATTGCCGGCTCCAGGTAGAGCTTGCGGAAGTTTTCTTCCCCTTTTAGTCCCAGGGCATCCTGCAGTTGTCTCCGGCTCATTTCGCTTCGACAAGCATTAAGAAGCCTTTTGACTTCCCTTGTGACTTCCCTTGTGACTTCCCCTGTGACTTCCCGAGGTATTGGAGTACCCGTAGCTTGTTCAAATTCCGGCGTTTTAATGACAATCCGAAAAACATCGCCTTCCAGCAGTTCAGGATCACTACCACCATAGGCTTTCCCGTATTTCATGAGTTTGCGCACACCGGAACCGAGCTCATCAGCCCGCCCGATTTCCCGGAAAAAGCGGGCAATCACCGGATTTTTGGGAAAGGGCGAGAAGGTTTCCGGGTTGATGAGGCCGAAGCCGTGTGGTTTGTTGCTGTTCTCGGTGCGGACCTGCCCGCGCTCAATGATCAGCTTGGCAGGAAAAGCATTCATAACGGAAATGCCTTCACCCTGTTTTATTAGTGCTTTGAGATCAGCCATCAGTTTCCGCGCCGTTTTCCGTCTCCCTGTTCATGGTTGTATCGGATATTTTTGTCATTGGCTGACATCTGTTTTCTGCAAGTGCATGCATTGGAATAATGGAAGAGCCTCGACTTTTTTGTGAAGCCGGTAACGTTCCTTTCCGGGATATACGACAAAAAGCCCATTCAAAGAAAGATCATGAAGCGCAATATGCATTGATTTTGTCATAGACGGGGCGTCACTGCACTTGAACTCAAAGCCCCACCGCATACCGTCACGCAGAAGCAGGAGATCAAGTTCGGCGCCGCGCTGGGTGCTCCAGAAATAGGCATTATTGGATCCCAGCAGGGCCAGTACCTGTTCAAGGGCGAATCCTTCCCAGGACGCGCCGTAACGCGGATGCGAACGTAATGAGGCCATATCCGTAATCCCCAAGAGCATATGCAGCAACCCGCTGTCACGAATATAGATTTTTGGCGATTTGACCTGTCTCTTTTTAAGATTCTCAAACCAGGGAGGCAGAACGCGTACCATGTAACCGCCGGCAAGGATATCACGATAATACAGGGCCGTCTTCGGAGAGGCTCCAAGTGAGCGCGCCAGTTCCGAGGCGTTCCATACCTGTCCATGATAGTGTGCCAGCATTGTCCAAAAGCGGCGAAGAGTTTCGGAAGGAACCCGAATCCCAAGCTGCGGCATATCCCGTTCCAAAAAGGTGGAAATAAACGCTTCCCGCCACCGACGGCTGGCGCCATCCGATGAAGCCATCCATGAACGCGGGAATCCGCCCCGGATCCATAAAGTGTCTTGTGAATCCGCGCCCAATTCATCCAGGGCAAAACCCGGCACAGGTATAGACAAAGCGCGTCCGGCCAGTGATTCCAAAACACCGCGAACCAGACCTGGCGAAGCGCTGCCCAAGACCAGAAAGCGCGCCGGAGCTTCAGCCCGGTCGGCCAGTGGGCGCAGTGTTTCAAAAAGTTGAGGCATGCGCTGGATTTCATCGATTACAACCAGGCCCGACAGCGATTCAAGGGTTATTTCAGGCGTTGCCAGGGAGGCCCGTGAAGCCGCTCTCTCCAAGTCGAAACGATGAACCACGGCCTTGTTTTTATTTTCAAAAACATCGGCCACCATCTGCGCCAGAGTGGTCTTTCCTGTCTGACGGGCGCCAAGCAGCACGGTAACCGGCGCCTCATCCAGAAACCGGAGGACCTGATTCATCAAGCGCGGTCGTGGAATCAGTTTTGATTGTTGTTGCATATTGGGAGAATAACCCCTAATTTTCCCTAATGTTAACCAGATATGGAATTATATCGACGGAATTTTTAATCTCCACACTGTTTCTTCTCGTATTTCTTGTCCTCATCAGACGTCGGTTTATCATTTGGTTTTCAGTTTCCCCTGATTTGATGACACTGGGTCGTCTTCTCAATCGCATCGTCCAGTGTTATCAAGATTTTGGCGATCTTTTTTTGTTCGGGAGGTGGAGGCAATAAAACCAACATTTCTGAGAGTCCTTTCTCTTTGAATGATATGTATCCGGCAGGACCTATTGTCAGGTGATCGAGCGGGGTCAGATGATGAGTTTTCGCAACCATGATTTGGTTGACAGAAGGGGCAGGTAGACGTATATTATAGTCATAATGACCATATAGACCCCTTTACAGCAAAACAGATCGGAGATGCATCATGCCTAAAGTCTCTGTTGCCCATACCAAGAGCCATTTGTCAGAAATCATGGCCAAATGCGCCTACAATCACGAACGGTTCATCATCACCCGCCGCAACAAGCCAGTGGCCGCCCTGGTGAGTATCGAGGATCTGCGTATCATTGAGCAGCACGAGGAGCGGGCCGGGCTTGCCGAAATTGCCGGCAAGTGGCCGGAGTTCGACGAAGTAGCCACCAGCATGGGTGATATCGCCGAGCTCCGCCGTGCGGGTGGGGGCGGCCGCAATGTATCTCTTTGATACCGACGTCATCACCAATATCCTCAAAAAACGGCCCTCACCGACCCTGCTTGCCCGGCTCGAATCACTGCCCCAACAGCACCAGTTCATCACCACTATTACCATCTCTGAAATCGTTTATGGTGCCTATAAGAGCAACCGGCCCCGCTTCCATCTCCAAAATCTGGAGGAGATCCTCTTGCCCCGGGTCAATGTCATTGGCCTCGATCTCAAGGCGGGATGGATCTGCGGCCGGTTGCGGGCCCGCCTCGAAAAAGAAGGCAAGCTGATCCCCCTTGCAGATCTTGAAATCGCTGCCATTGCCATGGCCAACGACCTTTGTCTTGTCAGCGGCAATACGAGACATTTTTCCCGCATCCCAGGCCTCAGGCTGGAAAACTGGTTGGCAGAATAGATTCCAGCGCCAGTAGAGACCATTTTTCAAATCTTTCCTTTACACACCCGGATAATCTCTCAATCTGTGGACTTTGTGGTGATATACACTTTGGCCAATAACCGGATTCCAGGCTTGTTGTCTATTTTTTTTGACTTGTGTTCATTGTTGTCACAAAATAAATTATTAATATTGCGATAGAGGCTATCATGAGAACAACGGTAACGCTGGATGAAGCCATGGTCAGGGAATTGCTTGAGTTCTCCAAAACAAATACCAAAACCGCCGCTGTCGCACTCGCGGTCAAGGAGCAGATCAGGCGAGAAAAACTGAAACGCCTTGCAGGCCTCCTTGGCAAAGTTGATATTGATGAAAAGGCCATTCATGGTTGAGGAGGGAGTCTGGGAACAGGCAGGAGATCTGGACGCCTCACTGCGCAGAAAAGGAATTACCATCCCGCCAATGGATATCTTGATCGCTCAGACATGCCGGCGCCATGATGTGTCTCTCTTCGCGCTGGATGAACATTTCAGCTCTGTTCCCGGATTAAGACTCTTCCAGGGGGAGTATTCCAAGCTTGTTCCCAAATTGTAACTGTCCAGTAGGAAAATTACAGGACTCTCGCCAAATCATGGTCAAATAACCACCCTGCCGGACTGTCTTCAGTTCGTCCCTTATCCATATAATCCCTCTGTCTTATAGCCTACAGGCAATATCAGCAGTGATTCATGGTTCGGGTGAATATTGATAACTTGTCTTACTTTTTCATCGTTGAAGGCCCCGACTATACCGGCCCCCAAACCCATTGCTTCCGACTGGAGCAAGATGTTTTGTCCTATATGACCAGCCTCAATAATGGCGTATCTTACACCCCTTTTGCCATACTTACTGGTGATCCGGTAATATTCAGCAGTAATCAGAATATTTAAAGGGGCAGTGGCCATCCACATCTGGGACAGGGCCGCACCAGCCACTTTATTTCTCAGATCTCCTTTAGATACAAGCGAAACAGCATGACTTTTCGGGTCATAATGATAGGCTCCACTTTCCAGTCCTTTTACACAATTCTCACCGGCAACGGCATATATATCCATGGGATACAGGGCTCCGCCTGAAGGAGCAGCCCTCTTAAAACCCCTGTCCTCCGTGATACCCTGAGCCGCCCAAAAGAGTTGTGAGCATTGTTCCAATGAAAGAGGCCTGGAAGTGAAAGACCTGATGGTTCTGCGACGCTTGATGGCGGTTTCTAAAGAGACTTCCCCGTGGGTTTTCGGCTTTGGTAGTTTCATATACTTCCTCTCCTGAATATTTCCATTTATCTTTCCGGCCTTGGCCTTTCCTATGAAAAAAAATGCATTAGAAAAAACTGACACAAACAAACCGGCAAATCCTTTCAAAAAATCTCTTCGTCTCAGATAGACAGTCATATCACCTCCTTTCTTTCTCACTCGTCCGTTAGGTGAGAAGCTGCCAGTTCCGACAGGGGGACTACGCGAAAGCCTCGGCGATTGAGCTCTGGCAGAATAGTGGCAAGGGCTGAAGCCGTGCGCTTACCACGCGCTCCATGATCATGTAAAATAATGATTGAGCCAGGCCGGACATTCCATTTTTTTATAGCATGATAGTTAACCGACTGCTAATGCGTAATCATGCGTATATATGTATAGCTATATCTACACTTGACATTGGGAATAGATGTTCCTAGACTGGTTGCGTGAAGGTAAACTGGCAAGAATGGAGGCTTTTTCGTGAGGACAGTCAATGCACTGAAGATTAGGAACAATCTGGGAGAGGTTTTGGATTTACTTAACGACACAGGCGAGCCTATCCTGGTAAGCAAAGGGAGAAAGCTCAGGGCCGTGCTCATTACACCAGAACAATTCAAAAGAAGGTTTTTAGACTATCAGACAGAGGAACGTAAGAGGCAATTACTTGAAACCATAAAGGGTTTGAGGCACGATAGTCTGGAAAGAAAGGGGAGCGTTGAGGTGCTTCGAGAATTGCGGGGTTATGCAAAATGATCTGGATTGTTGATGCCTCGGTAGCTGTTCGGTGGTTTTTAAAGGATGAAAGCCATCCAAATGCCGATGCCGTTCTTCAAAGGTTCATTGAAGGTCCTGAGTCTTTCGCCGTCCCGGAACTGTTTTGTTTTGAGGTCTATGCAGTATTGTTTCGCGTTCATCCGTCGGCACAGGATGTCTTTATCAAGGGGATGATTCCCCTTCTAAATAGTGGCATCTTCAGACAGCCTATGACGGAAAGCCTGGCAGTGCATGCAGCCCGCTTTGTGAAAAAAGGTCTTACCGGATATGATGCCACTTATGCGGCTCTTGCTGCGGAGATGAAAGGCAAGTGGCTCACGTTTGACCAAAAGGCCCATGAGTGCTTGCTGAAAGAGCGAATTTCGCATGACCTCACAAAGAGGTTGCCGAAGAAGTGGTAATGCCCCAATATCTATATCTCGCGAATTCAGGACTTTTTGCAGTGTAATCAATAATACCAGAGAAAGAATTTAGCAATGGCCTTCAAGGTGATGGCTCTCAGCATAGTAATCAGAGAATGGGAAAGAAATTCTGGTGTCGGCATCTTTGGTCAAGAGGATACTGTGTGAGTACAGTGGGTTTGGATGAGAATAAAATAAGAAAATATGTACGCTCTTATTACCTTCCAAATACTGTTCCGGAAAATTTATATGTTCCAGATTATCTTTACGCCCTGATAATAGCTCTTGGCTTCGTGATAAGTATACTTGCATTTATGCCACCAAATCCTGAATTGCAGGATAATATGGATGGATGATCCAAGGCGAGGGGTTTTTGTCCTGTTACACGGCCAATGCCTGGTTCTGGTATTGTCAACCCAACGCTTGGAGGAATCAGGCCTCTCTTCAGGCTTTCAACAGATAAAACCGCCTCAATTACGCCTGCAGCTCCAAGGCAGTGGCCTATAGCTCCTTTCACAGAATGAAAAGGCGGATTGTTTTTGCCCCACAAGGTAGTAAATGCACATATCTCCATGGCATCGTTATGCCGGGTGCCGGTACCGTGGGCGTTAATGGCGCCTACTTGCCGGCGGCAATTGTCTGTAGCTTTTTTTATGGCGGCTATCAGGCCGCTCGCCTCCCTGTCCGGCGCTGTGATGTGAACTGCGTCACAGGCCGCCCCCCATCCGGTTATCCGGGCAAGGATAGGCCAATTGCGTTTATGGGCCTCTTCTGTGGCGCATAGAAGCATGATTCCCGTCCCTTCGCCCAGGGTAAGCCCATCACGACTATGATCGAAAGGACGGCAAGGTTGGGGAGAAAGCGCCATCAGACTTGCAAAACCGGCCAGCACAAACCGGCTTAATATATCTATACCAATTACGGCGACCGTTTTTGCATCACCACTGATAAGCCGGTGTATCCCTTGGATTATAGCTATTGTCCCGGATGCACAGGCAGCGCTGATTGTGCTTACAGGACCCTTAAGGCCAAGTTCTCTTGCTATATAACTTGCAGTATCACAAGGTTGGCCTGGTCTGGGACCGGTTGACCCGGTAAGGAGTTCGTCCGGAGCGCCTTTTGTAATAGCCAGAATGAGGGTGGTGCCATCCGGAATCGGGGGGCTGTCAGCAAGAAGCAATTTTATCAAAGCTTGAAGGCGTTTTGCTGTTCCCGGTTCTCCTTCAAGCCTCTCTATTAACCCTACTGGCCATTTGCCAAAGAAACCGTCTGATTTAAGACAGGCAAGGGCAGAGCGTCCTTCCATCAGTCCGCTCCACGTCTCGCCTAAATTACCAAGAGAAGTTATCGCTCTAGTGGCCACAATAGCTACTGATTTCATTCCAGCTTGCCATCTCTCCACTTTTGCCGGAAATCTTCAATCCAGACAGTCGGTACGAGCAAAACATCCCCCTTCGTATCTGTCAGGAGCTGAACAGTATATCCAGTGGCTATCAGACGTCCATCCTGGCCTGTAATGTGATATTCGAAGTTCAGCCTCATGGCATCACACCAGTGTAGCGCGGTCTTGATGTTCATTATCTCATCAAAGCGTAACGGGGCCTTGTAATCGATGTGCATTTTTACAATAGGAGCTGCCAAACCTTCATTCCGGAACTTCGTGTAATGCAGGCCATACCTGTCTCCAAATGCCACTCGGCCATCTTCCAGATAACTCACATACCGGCCGTGCCATACCATCCCCAACGGATCTATTTCTTCAAACCTGACCCTGCGGGGAATATTGACTGTAAGAGGTCGTGGGGCATCAGGCTCTTGAGGAAAGAAGCAACGTTGAGATCTCACATCTGCATCCATACTACACATCACATAGCGAATCTTTTTTTTCACAGAAATCTATTCTACCGGTGGCTACGGTTTCATTTTCACGACGGATGCTGAATATGGCTCTCCATGTCATTTGGTGCCTTTTCAAGTTCACAGTTATTGATATCTGTTCCTTTGGCTGGATAAGGCCCCGGAATTTGATTCGTCCCGTAGCAGTGAGCACAAGTTGTTGGTTCAGGGCCTTAATGGCCAATGAACGAACTGCCGCCATTTGTATGATGCCCGGGAGTATTGCTTGATCTGGAAAGTGGCCCTGAAAGCAGGGAAAGTCAGGCTGAAAGACAAACATGCCATTCACTGATATGTCTTCATCTCTATCTACAGTGTATTCAGCCAGTGAGTCCATCAAGGCCTGTTCTATGGAATCAGTATCGGGTTCTTTCTTCATAAGTCAGATGAGCTTTGAAATAGTTCCAAGGTCAGTTTAGAGCGCCTCCAAGGCTCTTGCAACACCGCACCAACAAATCCTTCAGATACATCTTTACTATAAAAATAGTCTACAGACCAAATCAAAAAAGGACCGAAGCGGGCCTCTTTTCTTTCCACATCCGAAGCGGGCTTTTTCTTACATATTCTGATGAAACCATGTTTTAAACAATGGACATCATCTGACATGGTATCAAAAATGCGTAAAGTGGATTTGGAAAGATATTCCGGCAAACCACGGTCACGCACCGCCTTTATGGCAGCAACAACTCTGGCATCACTTCCATCAGACATTGTGGTCTCCAGCAGCTTGATACCCGTGGCATCAAGCAGGACCAAATGGAAATCAGGACCGAGAGTCCTCACTGCCAGCACACCGGTAAATCGTTCAGTCCCCCATTGTTCCATAGTAAGTTTCCAGACAGATTCCTCCACACATAGAAAATGCAGACCAGCATATTCAGGGATCTTGTTAATACCGCATCCTGAGATAAATTGAATTATTAATATCAACGATATCCAACGCATCATGGTAACCACTCAGGTGGTTAGGTTGAAGGCTGAAGGCTGAAGTATATCAATCATCTCGTAACGCTCGAATCAAACCATTCAAGACCTTCTCCGTTTCGACAATCTTTGGTTCAAGCAGAGATAAATCTTGGTTGCGCAAAAACCCTAAACGCTTTGACAAACTTAGCTGATAATGCAGTTCCTTCAATGACCCGAAGGCTATATAGAGAAAACGAAGGTAATCTGCCTGACTGTCACGTGCGCAACCTTCAACGATGTTAGAAGGAACTGAAACCGCTGCCCGCCGCATTTGAGAAGTCAGACCGTACATCTCTTCTCTCGGAAACCCTGCGGTCACCCGATAAACCAATACTGCTACCTCGTCAGCCAGTTCAAATGCCCTAAGTTTTGTGTGGTCGCGCATAATTTGTTCCTAAAAGCCTTCAGCCTTCTACCTTCAGCCTTCTACCTTCTACCTTTTCAAAATCACCGGTGTGACCCATAGCGCGGTCGGCCAGGCTGCACCGATCCCGACAAGTACTGTGGCTCCCAGTGTGTGGAGGGCTGGATGCTCTGCCAGGGTCAATACCCCGAAACCTGAAAGGGTGCTGACAGCGCACATGCTCACAGCAAAAAACGTGGTTTTAGAAATCGCCTTCTGGCAGGTGCATACTACGAAGATGCCGTAGTCCACGCTAATGCCTATTACCATGATTCCAATAAGAATGTGCATAAGGTTGATGTCTTTTGTGCACAGGTAATTGAATATGGCCATGGACGACAGGGCGGAAAGCACAGGGGCCAATGCTGCAAGCACAGCTATTGGCTTTCGAAAAAAAAACCATATCAGGCATACTATGAATACGCCTGCAGCAATAGATAGCCTGGTTACGTCGCGGCGCACGAGTGTCTCTATATTAGAACGCCATTTGGAATTGGAAAGGACCGCAACCCCGGGAATTTGTTCTTCCAGTTTTTTAAGGACCGGCCAAGTGTCGGGGGTGTCCGGGGCAATTGTAGTTATCAGTATCTCATGCCCATTATTGTCCTGATTTTTTATGCCACGCTCATCCGGCAGGCGCAGCATGGAACATATCAATGGTGAAAGCGGCCCGGAAAGGAGAACGCTTGGATCGAGGATAACAGGCTCAGCAGACAACCATTCAAAAAAGGGTGAAAATGCCCTGGAGATAAACCCCAGTTCTGTGCCGATTCTGTCAATTTCTTTTTCAGCGCTAATGCGCCGTTTTTCCCAAAAAACGTTCCAATTTGATATGTTTTGTACCTGCAGGCATGGTCCGGGAAGAATGGGAGAAATACTTCGCAAACCCGATATCGAATGACGCTGAAGTTCCTCATAGACTTGATCGTTTCGATCCAGGGCCTGTGACAGGGTGCTTCCTGCAGCCAGGATAAATGCCTTATCTCCCGCGGGTCCCCATGTAGCGCGAAAATGGGCCTCGTCTGCTTTTATTTTTGGAGTAAGCATGTCTAGTGTCTGAAGACTTCCGTTATAGTGCAATCTGGGCCAGGCCAAAGCGCCGGTGGTGAGCAACAGCCCCCATAGAATGAGCTTTAATGTTGAATATTTGAGGCCGGGCAGTTGCCTTTTTGAAATCCGGGGCTTTCTTATTGCCAGGGTGGGTACGAGTATCCAGGCCAATACCACTGCCAGAAAGACTCCGATTATGGCCAGGGCGGCCATTTGCCTGTGAGATGGGACTTCAGAGAAGAGCAACACCACAAAGACTGCAAGAGTAGTGGCTGTGGACAAAATCACCGGGCGTTTAATCCCTTTGAGGACGGCATCTTTGCCGCCGGGACTTCTGGAAAGCGCAAGATAGATATGTATAGCAGAATCTACTGCAATACCCAGAAGGACAATGCCGAACCCGAGGGCAATAGCACTTACCCGATCGTAAAAGAGTCTCAGAACGGCTATTGCCACAGGGGCGGCCATAAAGGGAATGCCCACCACCAATAGCGCACGGGGATTACGAAAAATCAGTAAAAAGAATATAAACAGTGTCAAAGTGGCCAATGGCAGGAGCTTGCGCAGATCTTTCCGGACTGCGTGGGCGTTTGCCAGGGTATGTGGAAGGGCGCCGATAATTCGTGCATTTACCCCATGAACCATGCCTTGCTTAAGGGCCTTTTGCACCTCACTCTGTACTTGTTCCGCAGCCTTGGAGTCTGTAAGCGGAAGTGCGCTTTCAGCCCAAATAAGACAACTTCTGCCGTCCTGACTGAAAAAAAATCCGTCTCGTATTTGGGTAGTGAATTCACCACGGAGACTGGAAAGGCGCTTAATAAGAAGACGTGACAGACCAAGCGGGTCCCGGCGTATCTGTTCCTTGAGAGGCAATCCGGCCGGGCTGTTTAACAGGGCAAAATCCTCTGTAAGGGCCTGATTAAGTCCAGCCGTAGTAAGTTGGGATTGTATCCAATGTAGATCTTTTTCTGTCAGAAGGGCCGGAAGATGGGTCCATAGTTGATCCAGAAGTTTCCATTCATAGCCTGAGGGAAGCTGATATAATACTTCCCTGAATACGGGATTTTCCGCAAGAGCTGATCCAACTTGTCTGGCAGAAGTTTTGAGTGCTTGCTCAACTCCATTCCTTGAAACAGTCGTCTGGGAAGGATCTATTTCCAGGCTGATAAAGACACGATTTACCAGCCCCATACGTTGTAGCAACTGAATATCCCCGCGTACTGCCGTATCCGGCAAGAGGTCCAGTGCATCCTCTCCAAGATATATTCCCCTGGCCGCAAATAATCCAAATATAGCCAAAAAAAATGCAATGCCCCATTTCAGCCAAGCGGACTTTGTGTTCACGGGCTGCTACACTTGGTAAAAAAGGATTGGTCTAAGGGCTGGTTCAGGATAAAGTCGCTAAACGAAATTACCGTATGGTCCCCGCCTGGTTCCTGTATTTTTACTGTAGTTGGCTGTAACGAATCAGGATCAAAGCTGATCTTTACACTGGAAATTGCCCTTGCTATCTTTGGGTCGTTTGCTGTGAGTACAATGCAAGGGCCTTGTTCAAGCAATACCATACGGTATTGCTCTTGTAGAATAGCATATGATCCGTTTACCCAGGTCCAGATCTGTTTAGATACCATTTGCATTACCGGATCTGTAGCCAGATTAAACCTCCGGGGTTCACTATTGCCACTGCATTTTAGCCCTCCGGTGCCATTAAGAATCAACACAGAGGCCATAGGGCTTGTGAATTCCCAGCGTAGCTTGTCCGGCTTTTCCAGGGCCATGCGACCTCGGAAGATAACCGGCCGGGCAAAGATGGCTAAATGACGTTCCTGTTTCAGGGTGCACGTCAAGGTCTTAACAGTGGCGGCCTTTGCCTCTACCTCGTGGATAAATGATGAAAGTTTGCCGTTGTCTTCCGCAAAAACAGGGGGGACGATAAAAAGAAGGGTTAAAAGCATCAACATAAGTTGCTGTCTCATTTCTTTTCCACTCACATGTAAAGGCCCCCGTTTACTCCTATAACCTGTCCTGTAATGTAGCTTGCTTCATCGCTCAGTAGGAAATTTACCACCCCTGCCACCTCTTCAGGCCGTCCGATGCGGCCAAGGGGGATGGTCGGAAGCAATTTTTCCCTGGGCAGGTCCTGGATCATCTCCGTCTCGATGAGTCCCGGTGATACTACGTTGACCAGTATGTTACGCTTGGCCACCTCGCGGGCAAGGGCCTTGGATGCCCCTATGAGACCTGCCTTTGCTGCAGAGTAGTTAACCTGACCTGCCAGACCTGTCTCCCCTGACACAGAAGCTATGGCAATAATCCGGCCTCGTCTTTTGGACAGCATGGCCTTTAACAAAATACGCGTCAGCAGAAAGAAACCGGTCAGGTGGACGTTGAGCACAGTATCCCAATCGTCTCGACGCATCAGGGCCACCACTGTGTCACGGGTGACTCCGGCATTGTGGACTAAAGCAAAAGGCACTTGCTCATCCAGCAATGGAGTGAGGGCCTTGTCCACAGCGAGTTCGTCAGCCACATCAAAGGGTAAAAGAGTACAGCGCTGTCCCTGGGCCTCTATGTCGTTTTTTACAGATGCGGCCGCTTCATGCGAGGAGCGGTAATTGAGCCAGATATCATAGCCCACGCTGGCCAGTCTTCCAGCAATGGCAGCTCCGATACCCCGGCTGGCACCTGTAATCAATACTGTGCGTGGTTTGTCCATAATGCGTCTCCCATATCGTAACCGTTCACAGGTTCAAAGGTTCAGGGTTCGAGAAAAAAATGAACATCGAACATCGAACGTCCAACATCGAATATTGAATGGGGAAAAAGGACTTTATCCATAAGCTTCGTATCTTATTAAAGGAAGTTAGGGAAACCCGGAGATAGTTAAAACTCATTCAGCGTGTACCGTTGAATATTCGTTTTTCATTCGATGTTGGACGTTCGATGTTCGATGTTCGACGTTCATCTTTTTCCAAAACAATTTAACGCTTATCCCCCTAAACCCAAAATCAGATCTCTCCAAGTCGTTTATTGCTTCTGGCAAATCTGAGAAAATCTCCCATATTCTGCAAAAAACGTAACCAACTATCAGGTGAGCGCCAGAGCATGGCCACATAACCTAAAAGGACCTTCGGGCGCATAAAATGGGTCTTGTAGAATTTCTGGAAAAGCTCTTCCATTTGCTCCCTGGTCATCCCTTTGGGAATGAACTGGAAATGCATGCAGTCCATCTTTTCCCAGTCTTCATCAAACTCCCCTAATTCATGGATGTTTTGATAAATGGGAGAGCCGGGGAATGGAGTAAACTTGGCCAGGTTAAAATCGTCAATGGGGAGGGAAAATACATAGTCCATGCTCTTCTTGATGCTGGCTTCCGTCTCACCCGGCAACCCCATCATCAAAAGTCCTTTAGTACGGATCCCTGCCTGTTTGATCAAGCGTATTTTGTCTGCCAATAGTTGCAGGTTTACATGCTGCCGGTGTTGGGCCAAGAGAATCTCGTCACCGGTTTCAATTCCAAGGCTGATCATCCAACATCCCGCTGCCTTCATCTGTCGAAGCAGATCCAAATCAATGTGTTCGGCCCGCACCGCACAGTTAAAACTCATTCCCAATGGACTGTCTATCAGCATCTGTGTAAAATCATCAATCCTTTTGCGGTTGAAAGTAAATTGATCATCATAGAAATTGATGTGCCGTATCCCGAAGCGTTCCTTCAGGTAGCGCAGGTGGTGATACATATACTCGGCTGAGTTATAACGAAAACTGCGCCGGAATACCGACCGGTCACAGTAGCTGCAGGCATAAGGGCAACCACGGCTGGATATACAACTGGTATTGGGAACCTTGGGATAATTGAATATGGGCAGCCTGTAGGCTTCTGGATACCCTTCCAGCTCCTCATAGGCAGGAAACGGAAGGGTGTCAAGCTCAATCCCTTTGTCCCGGTAACCGGTGAAACAGGCATCTCCTCCGGCATCCCGGAATATCACACCCTGAATCAAGGCAGCCTCTTCCCCACCACAATCCATCAGTTCGGAAAGGGTCTGCTCCCCTTCACCTACAACGACAAAATCAATAACAGGGAAGTCCTCCAGGACCCGTTTTTTCATGGCCGAAACATGGGGACCGCCCAATACCGCCTGAATGTTGGGCAAGATACTCTTGGCGATTTTTACGATGCGGACTGCGTCAAGAAAACTCGATGTGGTGCAGCTCACGCCTATAAAGGCCGGTTGTTCTGTCAACAGATAATCACGGACAAGACGATCCGAGTCAGGCCGGGCGTAGTAGTCGATAATGGCGGCATCATTTCCCTGTTCTTTGAGAAAGGCCGCTATGCTTGCCAGCCCCAGGGGAGGCATGATGTTTGCCATTCTGGAGATGTCCCTGCCGGCGGCTTCTGTCCGATAGCCAAGCGGATGGACCAGCAGAATGTTTTTTGCATTCAGAGTGGTCATTTCCTTTCGTTTGAGATTGAAAGGTCCCTTTTTTCTTCAGATCTGGTTCATCCATTACCGGTTCTGTGGTTCATCAACTGCTATACGATTGACTATCCGCAGAATGGCGTCTTTTAGACGAATCCCCGCTCTAATAGTTCCCTGCGATATCTTTGACCTTGGCATGTGTATCAAAGATTACCACAAACTTACCCCACCGGTTCCGCCAGTATTGCCAGCTCGAAGCCGCCATGGGATCAGTAACAACAAACTCAGGCGGATATCCAATAGCGATCAGGACACCCTGTTTGCTCATACCTACCATGGCCCTGGCGTCCTCAATCCCCTTTTTGTCCACGCTCGACAGACTCCCGACCCTTGTCTTAAGCTTGTTAGGATCAGTAGTCAGGAAACGCGCCAAGTGATCTCTAACCGTTGTTATTTTACGTGTCCGTTTATGGATCTCGTACGTAAAGTTCTCACCAGATGCCTCAAACTTGACCTTGCCTTTGGAAATTTTCTTTATTTTTATTGGGGTGCCCCATTTCAGCACCTTACCTGCCAGTTGATAGTTTACTGATGACAGCTTGTTTTTGTTCGGGTCGGCATGGAGATTACATTCAAGATAGTATGTCTTGCCGACCTCGATATCACTGCTTTCTGCAAGAGCTGATTTATGGATAGGCATCAAGACAAGACAAAGAACGAATGCACAGGCCAAGGACCATACACCGGTCATCTTCATGGTTTTCCCCTCCTTTATGTGCCAGATCAGCCGGGCATTTCCAGAAAAAGACGTAATATTGAAAGTAAGAATATCATCCACGCTTTTCTCTCGCAAGTGCGTAAGCGCCTTGGTAATGGTCAGTGCGTGGTTCAGGGGTCCTGTCGAGGTTCACTTATGTCGTGGATAAATGATGGAAGTTTTCCTTTTCCTCCCATACCTTGATTTCACCGCAGGCTACAAGTCCATTGGGACCAACTACCCTGCCTTCCATAATGGTTACTGCCTGGAACTCAAAGGTCTTTTTGAGTTTTACCTGCAAAGTTTCTCCCGGACGTGCCTTGCCCATCCAGGAAAAGTTGTCTATTCCAACCAAAAAGCCCCTGGGTGGAATTTGGCCGCTCTGTTTGGCGTCAAATCCGTTTGCTGCGGCCATGGACTGCGCCACCAACTCGATAATATACTCGGGAAGAAGCCCATTATCCGTATCCACAAAGATACCCTCTGACGGGACCACAGCCTCTGCCACCGCTGTATCCTCATCCTTTTCAAGGAGCTTATGAATAATGAGCATGGGCGGTCGATGCGGAACCAGAAGCTGAGCAGGATACGGCAGAGGACGCCTTTGCACTTTCCCACTGGGAGTGGTGGGGATATCAGATACTACCTTCAGTGATACTGGCACCTTATAAAAGGCAAGATGCCTGCGGCAGAGGGCCAGCAGTTTTTCTTTTTCTAAATTTTTCCCAACATGCAGGCACACCTCGCCGCGGACTATGTCACCTGAACGTTGGTGCGGAACGCCGAAAACCCTGGCCTTTGATACTGATGGATGTTCAAGGAGCACTGCCTCCACCTCCTCGGGGAAGACCTTGAGTCCAGCCACATTCAACACACAGGATTTGCGGCCCATCAATGTCAATACCCCATTCTCATAACGCCCAAAATCTCCAGGGTGAAATCCGATCTGTTCCCTTGGTAGCCACGGAGACATATATCCCTCAAACAGGCCCGGTCCACGTATCAGGACTTCACCGAACTCTCCATCAGACACTGGACTGCCGAATTCATCCAATATGGTCACTTCATAGCCTGGGACCACCTGACCAACAGAA
Source organism: Deltaproteobacteria bacterium (assembly GCA_030262715.1). GTDB lineage: Bacteria > Desulfobacterota > Dissulfuribacteria > Dissulfuribacterales > UBA3076 > UBA3076. Next base: position 1,615 of record JAJSZR010000044.1, on the reverse strand, counting down.
TCATCGGGCGCCGGGGGGTCTGAAGCATTGATGGCAACAAGTCCGGCTTCTATAACACCATATGCCTGGCGGACCGGATGCCCGAAGCGTTTTTCAAATGCTAGGGCAACGGATGTTGGAAGGAAAACTCCTGTAGAAATGGCCCAGCGCAGATCAGGGAAATTACGGTCTGTAATATCTGCAGCCAGGAGCCTATACTGCCATGGGGTACCGTAAAGGGTTGTCACTGGCCACGTAGAAGCGAGATCAAGCAAGGTATCAGGACTTTGGTCCTTTGCAAGGAGAATAGTTACACCATAGTTCAGGTACAGGAAAATAGACACGGCCAGGTGATAGGCACAGGGAAGGGTCCAGAGGATAATATCGTCTGGCCCAAGCCCCAGGACACTGTTTGCACAGGCAATCCGGCCTGCAACAGATGCGTGAGAGAGAAGAACGCCTTTTTGTGCCCCTGTAGTTCCGGAAGTAGGCCTTATAATGGCAGGAGGTGAAGACAAGGTGGCAAATCTTGTTTCAGTCAGGGGGTCTTCGACTCCGGAAACCAGGGTTAAATTGGCATTTCCTTGATCCAGATCCAGCAGAACCTGTGCTGCCGAGCAGCGTAAATAATCTTCTGTCTCTGATGGAGTAGCATCTGGCGGCAGAGGAATAAGACAGGCCCTGGTCTTGATCACTGCAAGTGCCCAAACCAGATGATCTATACGGTTTTCCATCGTCAGAGCGAGCCGTTCGCCTGGCTGCAATCCCAGTTGCCCCAGCTTTGCAGCATGACGGCAAATTTTTTGCCAGAGTTCGGCATAAGTCATTACAATGGCATCAGAGACCAGTGCTTTATGATCCGGTCTTGTCTCCGCCTGCCTTTCAATGCCTGCCAGGACGTCACTACTGTTGAGATCAGGGGTCATATTATCTAATCTTGTAAATGTATATCGTATGTCTGCCCATCACTGGCAGCTTCAGCCGCGAGAGTACCGGCACGAAAACCCGTATCCAGACAGGCGGCAATGACCCTTAAGGAGGCCTGTCCCTTGGAAGTGGCGCTAAGACTCATACCAGCCGCAAATAATGGCGGTTTGCCGGGAGATATAAGACACCCGTCTGTTATCAGATAGCCTGTAGGACCGGGATAAGTAAAGCATGGGCCTGCCCTTCCTGTCCAGTGTTCCGCAGGCCACCAGCTATGGGCCTGTTCTTGATTGCTGGTTCCATTTAAGGCCGGTTCAATATCCAGTGTGTCTTTACCAACTATTGTCTCACCGCTTCTGAAACCTATTTCTTTTGCAACCCAGGCCAGATTGACTGTGCGAAATCCATGTTGACGGGTGCGAAGCAATGTCAGAATTCTTTCTAACTCTCTCAATGCCTTCTCGTAAAGAGACCATTGATCAGCAGGACGGATAACAGGTGGGAGATTCAGAAATCCTGGAATTTCTCCTCCAGGATTACTGAAATCCGGGTAGAGTCGAAAAAGGCAGCCAGGAGCCTTCTTTTCCAAGTGCCTCAAGATATTTAAACACCCGGGAGCGAGGCGTTTTAGGTCTACGCCGCTTATCCTGAACCCAAGGGCCGGACATGCAGGTTCAGTCTGTCTGATGGATCGCCCGAGGAGATGCGC
>JAJSZR010000043.1 GCA_030262715.1 Deltaproteobacteria bacterium | reverse complement strand
AAGGATTATGAGTGCCTGTGCGGAAAGTACAAGCGCATGAAGCACCGGGGTGTCATCTGCGAAAAATGCGGAGTTGAGGTCATCCAGTCAAAAGTCCGGCGGGAGCGGATGGCCCACATTTCCCTGGCAGCTCCGGTAGCTCATATATGGTTCTTAAAGAGCCTTCCCAGCAAAATCGGTGCACTTTTGGATTTGAGTTTGAAAGAGCTCGAAAGGGTCCTGTACTTCGAGTCACACATAGTGATCGATTCGGAGATGCCGGAGATTCCTGTGGGCACTCTCATGTCCGATGAGGCCTATTACAAGAATAAGGAGCAATTTGGTGACAAGTTTGAGGTAGGCATAGGAGCGGAGGCAATCCACCTACTGTTAAGCCGTCTTGATCTGGATGCCCTGTCCGTGGAACTCCGGGGAGAGATGCTCAAGACCCGTTCAGAAGCCAAGAGGAAGAAGCTTGGCAAGCGGCTGAGGGTCGTTGAGGCCTTTCGTGATTCAGGTAACCAGCCTGAATGGATGATTCTAAGCGTTATACCGGTCCTTCCTCCGGATCTGAGACCTCTGGTCCCCTTGGATGGAGGGCGATTTGCCACATCGGACCTCAATGACCTTTATCGCAGGGTCATCAATCGGAATAATCGACTCAAGAAGCTCAAAGAGCTGGACGCCCCGGACATCATCATCCGGAATGAAAAAAGGATGCTCCAGGAGGCAGTGGACGTCCTCTTTGATAATGGCCGGAGGGGCCGGGTAGTTACAGGGCCAAACAAGCGTCCTTTGAAGTCATTATCAGATATGCTGAAGGGCAAGCAGGGGCGTTTTCGTCAAAATCTCCTTGGAAAGAGGGTCGATTACTCAGGACGTTCGGTCATCGTAGTAGGTCCGGAACTCAGGCTTCACCAGTGTGGTCTACCAAAGCGGATGGCGATAGAGCTCTTTAAGCCCTTTATTTACAATAAGCTCGAAGAGAAAGGGTTTGTTACTACTATCAAGAGTGCGAAGAAAATGGTGGAAAAGGAGGCCCCGGAGGTATGGGATGCCCTTGATGAGGTTGTAAGGGAGCATCCTGTTCTGCTGAATCGTGCTCCTACTTTACACCGCTTGGGTATTCAGGCCTTTGAGCCCATACTCATTGAAGGTAAGGCCATTCAACTCCATCCATTGGTGTGCGTTGCATACAATGCTGACTTCGATGGGGACCAGATGGCAGTTCACGTCCCCTTGTCAGTAGAGGCCCAGACAGAAGCAAGGGTACTCATGATGTCAACCAACAATACGCTTTCTCCTGCCCATGGAGAGCCTATCATCATGGCTACTCAGGACATAGTCCTTGGCATATATTATATGACCAGGGACAGGTTAAATGCAAAGGGTGAAGGTAAGGTATTTGGTTCCAAGGAAGAGGTGTCACTTGCATGGGAGGCTGGTGCGGTCCATCTGCAGGCCAGGATTAAGGTAAGGATTCGGGGTGAGTTGATAGAGACCACTGTGGGCCGGGTAATCCTCTCAGATATTCTACCTGAGGAGGTACCCTTTTTTATTATTAATAAGACCATGCGCAAGAAGGACCTTGCCAGACTCATCGATGAGAGTTACCGCATAGCAGGGGCCAAAAAGACAGTGATTCTGGCAGATCACCTCAAGGACATGGGATATCGCTTCGCCACCCTGGCCGGGATTTCCGTTGGTATAAACCATATGGTGGTTCCGGTGCGTAAGGAAGAAATTCTTGAAAAGGCCCAGAAAGAAGTGTCGGAGGTTCAGCACCAGTACTCTGAGGGTCTGATTACTGACGGAGAACAGTACAACAAGGTGATTGATATCTGGACCAGGGCCACCGATGAGGTAGCGAAGGAGATGATGGAAGGTATCTCAGTAGAATACCACCGTGGACCTGACGGAAAGGCTGTGTCTGCCCCCAGTTTCAATCCTATTTTCATTATGGCTGATTCCGGCGCCAGAGGCAGTAAGGACCAGATCAGGCAGCTTGCGGGAATGCGCGGTCTGATGGCTAAACCGTCAGGTGAAATTATAGAGACTCCTATTCAGGCAAACTTCCGTGAGGGCTTGAGTGTGCTGGAGTATTTCATATCCACTCACGGGGCACGGAAGGGTTTGGCAGATACGGCCCTTAAAACTGCCAACTCCGGCTACCTCACCCGGCGACTGGTTGATGTTGCCCAGGACGCCACCATAACAGAGGAGGATTGCGGAACTATTGACGGCATAGAGATTGGGCACTTGTTGGAAGGTGGTGAGATTATCCAGCGTCTGGGCGAGCGCATTCTTGGGCGTGTGGCTTTGATGGACATAGTTGATCCTGTGACAGGAGAGGTCCTTGTCAAAGCCAGCCAGGAGATTGACGAGGAAGGGGTCCATAAGATCGAGGAAGCAGGTATTTCCAGTGTGGAAATTCGATCAGTGCTTACCTGCAGGTCTCCTTATGGGGTCTGTGCCAAGTGCTACGGAAGAGATCTGGCCCGTGGCGGCATTGTGGCCATGGGAGAGGCCATTGGCATCATAGCCGCAGAGTCCATAGGGGAACCGGGAACACAACTTACGATGCGGACCTTTCACATTGGTGGTACTGCCAGCGGTAAGGTGGAGCAGGCTGAAATTCGTTCAAGAGGAGCTGGTACGGTGCGTTTTGAGAGGTTGAATACCGTGCGAAATCCAGCCGGCCGCCATATAGTGCTGAACCGAAACGGAGAAATAGTGATTATGGCCCCGGATGGACGTGAGAGGGAGCGCTTTCCAGTAATATACGGTGCCGAGCTGGTAGTAGAGGAAGGTCAGGAGATAAAGGCCGGAAAGAAGCTTGCCCAGTGGGATCCATTTACTATACCGATTCTCACAGAGGTGCCGGGGGTAGTGAAGTTCGGGGATATTACTGAGGGTGTTACCATGCAGGAGAAGGTGGATCCGGTCACCGGAAAGGCAAGCAGAATAGTGATACAGTACCGTGCGGCAGATTACCAGCCCAGGATTTCCATAAAGGACGTGCGGGGACGCACCTCGAAGCTGGCCAAGGGCAAAGGTGAGGCCCGCTACCAGCTCCCGGTAGGGGCCATTATCACTGTCAATGAGGGAGATAAGATAGCGGCTGGAGAACCCCTTGCCAGAATCCCCAGAGAGACCACCAAGACCAAGGATATTACAGGGGGTCTTCCAAGGATTGCCGAGCTCTTTGAGGTAAGAAAGCCCAAGGAGTATGCTATCATTACAGAGATCGACGGAGTGGTTTCTTTTGGCAAGGATATCAAGAGCAAGAGGCGGGTGGTTGTTACCCCGGAGTATGGTGAAGCAAAGGAGTACCTGGTACCCAAAGGCAAGTATATAAAGGTCCATGAAGGAGATTATGTCAGGGCCGGTGAGTCGTTGATGGACGGTGTCATCGATCCCCATGACTATCTTAGAGTAAAAGGCATAAAGGACCTTGCCCGATACATGGTGGGCGAGATTCAAGAGGTATACAGGCTCCAGGGTGTAAAAATTAACGACAAACACATCGAAGTGATAGTGCGGCAGATGCTGCGCAAGGTGAAGATCACCGGTGTGGGAGACAGTACATTCATGCTTGGAGAGCAGGTAGAACGCCGCCGATTTGAGGAGGAAAATGATAGGATACTGTTAGAAGAAGGAGGCGAGCCTGCTTCGGCTGAACCTATGCTTCTTGGCATTACCAGGGCGTCTCTCAGCACAGATAGCTTTATTTCAGCAGCATCTTTCCAGGAGACTACCAAGGTCCTGACCGAAGCCTCTATAGCTGGGAAGGTGGATTACTTGAGAGGGCTGAAAGAAAACGTAATCATGGGGCGCCTCATACCTGCCGGTACGGGCAAGGTATTCTACGAAGAGAAAGAGCGCAGACGGGCTGCGGCAGCCTGATGGTGGGTGTGGGGAACAGGCCCTTACCTTTCATATCCTGGTAGTTCGATTGTATCGCATGAGCCGGTATCACACGTGTGATGCTCCACAGAGGGTTTACTACTTGGGCGTTTATCTACGGCAATATTGGCAACACTCATGAGCTTGCCGACATTGGAACTCTCGCATTTGGGGCATATAACGGAGTCCATCTCATTTTTACTCATAATGAGGAGCTCAAATATGTAGTCACAATTCAAACATCTGAATTCATGAATGGGCATGTTATCAGTCCTCCATATTACTCAGAGAATTATCTTTGGACAATCATAATTGTTTTCTGTCTATCTTGCAACCAGTGGTGCGGCTTATGAATCTGGTTGAATTCGTGGCCAGGCTCAAAAAAAGAGCGAGCGGCGATGCGGGCATGATTTTGATCCACAATGGGATTGTACGGAATTCCAGCAGGGACGGAAGACCTGTTAAATCCATTGAGGTCAAAGTGGACTGGAAGAAATTGTCCCAGATACTGACCGATACGCGAAAACTCCCTGGCATTACAGCGGCTGAGGCTGAAATACAAGAGGGAAGACTGGGCGTGGGAGAAGATATTATGTTTCTTGGACTTGCCGGAAGTACCAGGGAATATGTTATTACGGCCCTGGCATCTACCCTGGACAGAATAAAGAAAGAAGTCACCAGGAAACAGGAGTTCAGCAGTTGACGGCACAGGAAGATAGCGAGCTTCGGCCTCAGGTGATAGATATATGCAGGCAACTGTATAACAAGGGCTTGATTGCTGCTGCAGATGGAAATGTAAGCGTCCGTCTTGCCGGAGGGGATATCCTTATAACCCCCAGCGGGGTACATAAGGGCTTTTTGAACGAGGCGGACCTGGTTGTGGTGGATTCTAAAGGGCATGTCCTTAACGGGTTGGGTCGTCCCTCTTCAGAGCTGGTCATGCATATGGCAATCTACCAGCAGGACCCGGGGGCCATGGCAGTAGTGCACACCCATCCTCCCTGGACTCTGGCACTCAGCCTTTCAGGAAATCAACTATTGCCTCATTTGTTAATTGAGGGCAAGATGTTTCTGGGAGATGTGAGCATAGTGCCTTTTGAGAGGCCAGGCACTGAGGCCTTGGCCCGTGCAGTTGGGGATGCATTGCATAAAGGGCCTGCCCAGATCCTTGCCCATCATGGGGCTGTCACAAAGGGGCCGACGCTCTGGAAGGCCTTTGAGCTCATGGAATGCCTGGAGCACACTTCCCGCATAACAGCATTGGCAAAGATGCTGGGAGAACCTGTGCCTTTGCCGGAAGGAAAAGTATGATAGAAACACGTCAGCTCCAGGTTTTTTTGGCTGTGTGGGAAAATCGCAGCTTCAGCCGGGCAGCACACGAAGTGCACCTTACCCAGCCGACAGTAAGCGGTCACATCCGGGTCTTGGAAGAGAATCTGGACGTTCGTTTGTTCGACCGAAGCGGGAAAGAGGTAACGCCCACCAAGGCCGGAGAATTACTTTATTCTTTTGCACGTCAAATATTGAGACTTAATCTCCAGGCTGAACGGGAAATAGCTAAGTTTTTAGGGCAGGAAAAGGGCAGCCTGGACCTTGGAGGCAGCAATATCCCGGGGCAGTATATTCTTCCGGGTGTGATCGGTCGATTCAAGGCCGACCGTCCCAACATTAAGGTAATATTGCGTATATCGGATACAGCCGCAATCGCTGCTGCTGTTGCCAGTGGTGAACTGGAACTCGGGATGGTAGGGGCAGTTGTTCGGGGAAAAAGCCTCAGCTTTGAACCGTGCTTTCATGATGACATGGTCCTGATCGTACCTCCGGGTCACCGCCTTGCTGATTGCAAGAAGGCGTCTATAGATGATCTTGCGTCCGAGCCTTTTGTTTTGAGAGAGAAGGGGTCGGGCACGCGTTTGGCCTCGGAGCGTGCCCTGCAGGCTGCAGGAAATTTGCAGCTCAGCGACCTTCAAATTGTGGCAGAGATGGGGAGTACCGAAGCAATCCGCCAGGCGGTGAGGGCAGGGCTTGGGTGCTCTATAGTTTCCCTGCGTGCCGTGAAGGACGACCTGGAGCACGGTCTGTTACACGCCCCTGTCCTGGAAGGAGTCCAACTTAGCCGGCAGTTCTATCTGATATGGCATAATCAGCGGACTCTTTCACCTCTTGCTCACGCCTTTCGGAGTTTTTTATTGTCGCGGGGTAGCCCTTCTTAAATCCAGACCACGGGCTATATAGTCCTTTATGCAATCTATGGCCCTGACATATTGGTCCTTTGTTACCTCCAATTTCAGAGGCCCTAAATTTTCCTGGATATCTGGAATGTTTTTTAAGGGGCAAAAAGGGGCATCAGGCCCATGGATCCATATCTCCGGGTTCTCGAATACACCGAGCCATACCAGGGGGCCTTGGGTCTGGTCGTATCCAGAAGGTGCCATAATTTGGGCTCAAGGGCATATCGCTGTTCAGCTACCGGACAGTAGTCGATCGCCTTGAATTATGATATTCAGTATTGGGGAGTTGTCAATTCAAAGGAATGTTTGGCGTTGACTTCGGTAAATTATCGCAAATTAACTTCAAAAAAAGTCCTTGCTCAGAAGCCAGAGCCAGAGGGGGACGAATCTTATATTGTCCAGTTCTTTATCAATATCTCTGGTTACCAGAAACAGATCGTCAGATTTGAGATCAGAGTCCTTTAATCCCTTCAGCCCTTCTGTTTCTCTTTCAGGGATAGCGTCTTCATAGCAGATATTTATGGCCAGTGTTAGTCCCTCTTTTTGAGCAATGAAATCAACCTCTCTTTTATTTTTCCAGTAGTGGACTTCATAACCTCTGCGAAGGAGTTCCAGAAAAACCAGATTTTCCGCAAGCCTTCCAATGTCTTTTGAAAAGAGAAAGGCTGCCGTGCGCCTGAGACCGTTATCAAGACAATAGACCTTTTTGGGATTTTTTTCCTGGACCTTTAGAGAATAAGAAAATTTGGGTATCAAAAAGATGATCTCAGACTCAAGAACGTGGGCCAGATAGTCCTGAAGGGTCTCCCGGGAGGATTTCAATCCTGACTCCAGGGAGCGATAAAAACGGTTTACAGAAAACAGATTCGAGATATTTGTCAAAAGATATTTCAAAAGAAACTTCATGAATCTGGAATTTCTGATGGAGAATCTCTCCACAAGATCCCTGAAAACAATCATTTCAAAATAACTTTTGAGAATTTCTACCTTGATATCTTTATCTGCCTTGGCCACTTCCGGATAGCCTCCCCACTCGAGGTATTCTTCCAGTGCCTTTTTGATATCAAACCTGATGCCTGAGTATTTAACAAGCGGCAGGTCGTATTTCAATTTCTTGAATCTTAAAAACTCACTAAAAGACAGTGGCAGAAGCTGGTAGGGCAATGTCCTGCCCCTCAGAGATGTCGCTATCTCACGACTCATAAGTCTGGCCGACGAGCCCGTGATAAATATTCTGAATTTGCGGCTCTCATCAAGCCGTCTCACAAAGGTCTCCCAACCCTCCACAACCTGGATTTCATCTAAAAAAAGATATACCGGCTTCTCTCTGTTTTCAGGATAAAGTTCATAATAGGCCTCAACTAGAAGACGCATATCCTGAACATCAAGAGGCAGAAGTCGCTCATCTTCCAGGTTGATAAAGATGATGCGCTCTTTGCCGTGCAGCGGGATAAGGGAATTTATGAGTTGATATAGGTAATAGGTCTTCCCGACCCGGCGAGGACCATAGAGGGTGACTACTTTCTCAGCATCGAGGGGCACAGAAAGCTCCCTTTCAACCAGGTCAGGAAGACTTCTTTCATGAAATTCACGGATTGCAAGCTTGAAGGCTTCCTTTTTATTTGTGTCCAGCATACTAATCAATGTCTTACCTTTATATCGACAATAACATTGTCCAGTATATTAGTCAACTTTTATCAAAATATTGTCTGGTATATAAGACAACTCCGAGACATCTCTTTATTCCCAATACCATCCATATCAAGCGCACTCAGTACCCGCAGTTCCTCATGAACATATCGCTGTTCTGCTACTGGACAAGCGCCTGAGATGATACATGGTGCTGAAATTATAGGCAAGTTCAATGGCAATTGGCTTGCTTTGTTCAGAAAAATGATATAATTTCGTTGCGTTGTATGGATTGCCCTGCTCAGGGGAAAATCCATTTGCCGCATCGAACAACCTAAAGTACACTAAATTGTACATCCAACTCTAACTTTTTAATTCCATAGGAGCCGAACAAATGCAGGAAATCAATGTCGCAGAATTGAGAAAACATACAAAAGCCTGTTTTGACGCTGTGGAACAGGGAGATGTGCTTCGTGTTTACCGTAAAGGCCGGCCTGTTGCCGATATTGTATCTGTTCCCAAGTCAGAGTCGGCCTGGAAAAAGGCAATATCCCGTTTGACTATTCCAGGGTTATCAATCAGCAGAGAAATTCTGAAAGATCGATCGGAAGCTCCCCTCTGTCCTGGAAGGAGTCCAACTTAGCCGGCAGTTCTATCTGATATGGCATAATCAGCGGACTCTTTCACCTCTTGCTCACGCCTTTCGGAGTTTTTTATTACCGAATCGCACCTTCTAAAAAAATTCAACCATTCACGGGATTACAGCGTCCTTCCGTTTTACCGCAACCCACAGAACTGTGAGCGTTTACAGGGTGCTGCAGATGCGAGGCGGAGGGTACGCAGACGTACTCCCTGTACTTCAAGTGCCCGACAACAAAGCAGATGCGGTGCCCTGTGAACGCTTACAAAAAAAATCAGGCGGAGAAGGACTGTTTGCGGACAAAAGCTACATAACCTCTGCCACTGACACAGTGCGATCCCCAAGCATATTCACATAGCTCCCCAGCTCGTTGTCATACCATCCGTAGATGACCGCCTGGGTGATTGCAATTCTCAACATGTCCTGCCCGATTTTCTGTATTGTCTCTTTTCCTGCAATTTGACTCACCTTTTGTAGATCTATGCTTACTTCTGCTGTGCGGGTATGGGTTTCATTGCCCTCAATGATAGCCCCGGCTCTTGGAAGTCCTATAATATCACAGGAGACATTCTGTTCTTCAGTATAATGAAGATATCCACGGGAATCACGAGCTGTAGCATCCCTGTAAACTGTATTTATTAACTCCTTCCGGATCGATTCGCCGGATGGTTCTTCCTGCAGGTTTACTACCAGAATAATCAATGATCCTGTCGTAGTCGGAATCCGCACAGATTGAGCAATAAACCCGATCTGTTTCATCTCCGGTATCACAAGTGCAAGGGTATTTGCAGCCCCTGTCGTGGTCAATATGATGTTATTCAGGACGCTTCGATTCTTCCGCAAATCTATTGCTCCTGATTTTGGAAGCCGGTCCAGGACTTCTTGAGAGCCTGTCACTGCATGGACAGTAGCCATTGAAGCGGTCAGGATTCTTTGAGAGCCAAAAGAGTCCAGAAGGGGTTTCATCATGTGTGCCAGGCAGGTAGTGGTACATGAAGCGTTGGAAATAATCCTGTGTGCTCGCGGGTCATAATCATTTTCATTAATGCCCATAACGGTTGTAACAGCGTCATCAGGCATGGGTTTGGTCTTATCTTTTATTTTGAAAGGGGCCGAGACGATAACCTTTTTCGCTCCGCTCTCAAGGTGGCCTCTCACAGAACCCTTTGGTTCATCAGGAGAGATGGTAGGATCAGTGAATTGCCCTGTAGTATCTACCACGAGCTTGGCACCATGTTCCAGCCAGCCAATTGCCTTTGGATTCCGTGAATGCCGCAAGATTCTGATCTTTATGCCATCTACAGTCATGGATCCCGCTTTTTCATCCACATCCTGGATTACTTTTTTGCCCTTGTATCCATAAAGATAGCCACCAAGGGATCCGTATGTAGAATCTCTTTCCAGGTAGTGTGCGATATCCTTCAGTGAGGTACCAACATCTCGTCCCAGGTTGACCACTATTTCATTAAAATACTTCCTCGCAACATGGTGCCAAAGTGTGAGTTTCCCGATTCTTCCAAGGCCATTGATGCCCAGTTTTGGGCCATTATTGTCCTCATTTTTTGAGATATTTTCCATCTTAGTCCCTTTCCATTTCTTTGATCTTCATTTGACCTGAGTAGATAGATCCCTCCAGGCCGTCAATGCTTATCCAGTCTCCTGATTTCAGTTTTTTACCATCCAATGAGCAGATCCTTTCTTTCTCCATACAAACGAGGTCTAAACATCCCACTATACAGGTCTTACCCAGCCTGTGAGCCACAATCGCAGCATGTGAGGTGGAGCCTCCACGAGCTGTGAGCAGTCCATCGGCCTCATAGACTTCCTTGATGTCATCAGGAACAGTATCGTTCCTGATAAGAACCAGGGATGTCCCTGGTTCTGCTTTTCGCCAGTGATGAATTTCTTCCAGACTGAACACGATTCTCCCGGTCATGGCGCCTCCGCTAACCGCTATTCCGTGGCCAAGGAAATTGGTAGGTGTCCTTTCTTTGATATCAAAAGAATAGACCTTTTTTTTCTCTCTTATGACCATATTACGGGTTTGGAGAGAATAGAGGTCTTTTATGTCCGGACTTTCAAACGTGAATTCTATCTCCTGGGGGCTCCACTTTCTCTTATAAAAAAGCTCCTTTGCCCACTCCCTCATGGTATTATAGATTTCAGGGAAAAGGGATTCAAGCGCTTTCTCACTCTGCCTGTTTTCTATCTGTGCCTGCTTTATTGAAATGGGAAGCGTACTGACCAGGCCTGAAACTACGTCCTCACCCTGATTTCCAAGGGTGAAATCGCCCCATAACCCAAGCTTATCTCCAGACCATCTGGGGCTGTGAGTAAAAAAGACACCTGCACCGGACTCACGAGAAAAATTGCCAAAGACCATGGCTTGAACCATTACAGCCGTTCCCCAGTCATCGGAGATACCCAATATTTTGCGGTAGGTTTCAGCCTTGGGTGCGTGCCAGGAATCAAAGACCTTCCTGATAGCCACAAGAAGCTGCTCAAAAGGAGAGTCTTCGATCTCTATACCGCTGTCAAGGATCAACGATTTATAAGTCAAGGCAATGTCCTTCATATGTAATCCGGAAAAATACCTTTTGTAAGGTTTGCCTAAACGCTTCTTAAAATCAACGATGATATCATCGAATTCATCTCTCTTCAGGCCAAAAGCCATACCGTAAGACTGGAGAAATCGCCGGTAGGTATCCCAACTGAACCACTCATTGCCTGTCTGCTTGACCATTCCTTGAACGATATTTTCATTGATCCCTACATCAAGGAACGTGTCCATCATCCCAGGCTGAGGGATTGCAGAACCGCTCCTCACTGCTAAAAGCAAGGGATTGTGAGGATCACCAAAGCTCTTTCCGGTCAATTTCTCAAGAGTGGCAACTTCAAAGGCAACCTGTTTCTCGAAGTTTTTCTTCGCACGAGGGTAGCGATCAACAATCTCAAGGCATCTGAAAACTTCGGTAGTAATAATGAAACCGGGCGGGACCGGGAGGCCATAACTGTTCAGCTTGACCAGATTGAACCCCTTGTTCCCGAGGTGGATGACATCTGATACACCTCTCTTTGTGGGATAGATTGGCGTTACTACTTTCTGAGGGTCATAGCTGAGCAACAAGCGCAGGTCCTCTTTAGGGAGTTCGTCCGACTGATGATAAAGGGTATTCAAGATACGGCCCAAAAAGAGATCAAGCTGCTGAAGACCTAAAGAAGTAGCGATCCTGTCGCGCAAGAAGATTTCTGTGATACGGTGGGGCAATTTCTTCCGGTCGTCAGACCCCTCAGATGGGAGATATTTGGACAATAGCCTCTCGGTCGGCATCTGGTCCAGGATTTTGGAAAGATTTCCCTGATGAATATTGTTGAAGTAGTCATTAATGATGTTTCTCACAGCCTGGGAGAAACCACGGAAGATGTCCAGATACTGAGTTAAGGAAAATCCCCTGATTTTGAGGGAATGGGCCAGCAGATCCAATTGGCGCCCTATCTCCAGAGATGAAATGCCGTCGAGCTTCAGGGCCTGGTCAAAGAGGCGTAAGTAATCAAAAATCTGGGAAAAGGTGGCCCTTGTGATCAGCTTGAGATCAATGGTCTCAACAATCTCTTCAAAAAGGACATTCACCAGGGACTCCAGCCGGAAAGTCAGCCCTAGTGCATCAAATTTCAACTCGTGGTAGCTACCATACATGGATGGGATATCAACTGTGAAATGCCTCTTTCTGTAAATGTTTTCCCTGACTTCATAGTTCCCTTGCGATAGGATAACTTCCTTTAGCTTTCCAAGGTAACCCAGCAGCATTTCCAGTTTCAGCCCGATATCTTTCTCGCCAAGGGCCTTTTTCAGTTTTTCCAGATCAGGCAATCCGCTGGACCGGAGCTGCGCCAGGTAGCCATTTATTTCAGTGAGTTCCAGATGGTATTTCTGATAAAGGAGCTTGTACAAAGTGACTGCCAGTTCAATTCTTTTACAATCGAGCTTTGATATACCTGAAATTTCACCTAGCAATGCCTTTAGACGATCATCCTCAATATCCAGAAGATCAGCCACATCTTTAAATTCCCCGGCATCAAAGAGATGGGTGATAACCCGGTGGACGCCATCAACATTTGGTCCTTCTGTCTCAACCTGCTGATAGATATCCGGAGACACAAAAGGCCTTATCCCCTCCTTGTCCCTGGTTTTCCAAAAATACAGGGTGGCCTCCATAAGGTCGACGATCTGATTACTGCTCTCAACATGACTCTGCTTTCTCAAGAAGTGGATAAGGGGGTCCTTTCGCAGGCATATTTCATCGATCTCGGTGGAGATGTCCCTGAGCCTCCCCTCTGCTCCGATGTCATTGAAATATATAGGAAAGAGACGGGTCAACTGCTTGACCAGGTTATAAACCGGACCAATGTCGCTGTTTAACAACTGAGTTATATCGCGGGAGAAAAGGTCGGTATCTTTGATTAAAATACCGCTAAGTGAAAGATGTATGATCAAAGAGGACAGCAGCTTTTTCGACCACTTGGGGTTCAGTTCTATAAGTTGGATCCACGTGCGTATATTCTGAATATGGATGGGATTTGCCCTGATCTGCCAGTCTTCACCTACCCCTCTTATTTCTGGTGTCTGGAATCCGAGTGATACAACCGAATCGATAAAAAAATCCACAAGGTCGCTTTCATCAGTCTTATAAACCCCTTGGCCCATGTTCAGGACACAGTTCAGTGCCGTCCCTGGAAATTTTCCTATGCTCCTCCTTAAAATTGCAAAGGTCTTTTCCAGAGATTTCTGAATGACCAGAGGGTTTTCATGATGAATGAGCCAGGCAAGAGTTCGATTAATGTCCCTTAAGGTCTCTTCGTGAATAGGTGAAAGACCTGTAGTATCCATAATGCGAAAGAGAAACAGCAATTTCCACTGGTTTCCCTGTTCCTTATCATCTTCGGCACTGAGGAGTTCTTGAGGAATCTCACTATAAATGGTGACGATTTGACCATATCCCGGAAGTTCAACAATTCGATCAAGAATGGCCTTTGGGCTGTCGTCCGAAGCGCGAACAATACTTTCCAGCCTTTCCTGGCTGGCCTTTAGCTGTTTGTGGGAGATAGGTCCAAAGATCTTATCCAATCCTGCCTTTCCAGATTCTTTTTCAAACCAGACTAGTGGATCAACCTGCTCTAACCAGTAATCATATGTATATCGAAAGTACTTGATCAAAAGGTGATTTATGGCAGCAAAGCCTGATCCTGAAGGGACTGCTTGAGAATAGCTTTTTCCAATCCTGTTCAGGGGATAAAAACTTTTAACAAATAAAACAAACGTCTCTTTCGGATAATGCTCGATTTTATCAAATACATAGTCCAGGACAGGCAAGAATCTGAAAAGATCAGTGCCCGCATCTTTGATAGCCTTTTGAATGAAAAAGAGGAGATTGTCAGCCGCCTTGATCCTAAGTTTTTCGTCCCGGGAGGAATCAATGGCCTGAAAAAAGATGTCAAGATACAGTCTGGCTGCTTCAGGTCCTTTTGGGTGGGTTTGGAGTACGTGGAAATAATTAAGCGCATAGGTCCGTGCTTCCCTTACAATAAATTCCCAGTTTTTGTAAGGATGGCAAATCTCTTCCAGAAAGATCTGCAACCTTTCTCTGACGCCATAGTATTTTTCCATGACCTCCCGTAAGATTTCATATCTCTTGTCAATACTGACATCAACACGGCTGTAGGCAATATTGACCTCTAAAGCCTTGGATGGCATGTCCGTATATTCTCCTATTAGAACCTAAGTTTAGCGGTTAGCTATTAGCCATTAGGGTTTAGCTTTGAAAAATCAAGGCATTACATTAATTAGAAATAACACCCAACGGGTTCACCCTGTTGAATCCCCAAAGGGGGCAGCAAAGCTGCATTCAACAGGGTAAATGTTTGCAATAGCAAAACATCCTGTAATCATTAAACTAATAGCTAACCGCTAAAGGCTAATCGCTCAATTTAGTTAGAAGCTATTGGTCTTACAATAGAATACTATGTTGTGGAGGCGCTGGGAATAGTCTGCTATATTGAAATAATGGATTAACAAATAGCGTTACCCGGAGATGAATAGTTTAAAGAGTTCAGAGGTAGTTCAAATCAGGGCCCATATGGCTGGAACTGTGATGGACATAAACCCGTCACTCAGGCCTGGCATACACGTGAGGGAAGGTGAGGAGCTTTTGACACTGGAGAGGATGAAGCTTTTCTGTACAGTTTCAGCTCCGTGTGCAGGTGTGGTAACTGCTGTGATAGTGAGGTTTGGTAGCAGAGTTCTGGAAGGGGAAATATTGTTTGAGATGGAGGTTCAGGGGCACTGAAGTCTGGGGAGTCCTGTTATTGGTTTCAGGAGACCCTTGTCTCCATCCAATTCGTAGTATCCGCCAATTAACAGTGGATAATTGTCAGGTATATGACCTACAGGAAGATCAGCAATTATGGGGACCCCGAGGGATCCTAACCGGTCCTGTAACAGTGTCTGTAATAGCTTTTCTGGTTCTTCATTTCCCAGGAGCTGGCCCACAGCAATTCCCGCCAATCTGGATAGCCTGCCTGTAAGTAGAAGCTGTGTCAGCATCCGGTCAAGGCGATAAAGGGCCTCATTGTG
This sequence comes from Deltaproteobacteria bacterium, assembly GCA_030262715.1. GTDB lineage: Bacteria > Desulfobacterota > Dissulfuribacteria > Dissulfuribacterales > UBA3076 > UBA3076. Next base: position 3,456 of record JAJSZR010000043.1, on the reverse strand, counting down.
ATCCTCAATCAAGAGGATTGATTCATTCCACCTGGGCTCGTAAGTCGTATCTATAAGATGGGTAATACACGTCAGGTTTCCTCCAATGAGTGGGCCCTTTACCTTGCCAGGGCTAAGGGTAGTGCCTGAAAGACATGGAAATTTTCCTTGATCAAGGCATGTCCATAGGGCTTTTCTTGCTGGTTCTGTGGTAGTCGGCAGGGTTGAGATCAGGGGGCCGTGTATTGACATATGACCTTTTTGGGAAAAGGCTGAGTGTAGGAAGCTTACGTCACTGAAACCTATCAGTACCGGAGCCTCACATCTAATTCGGTCCCATGGTACCATGCTTAGCCAACGCAAGGATCCGTATCCACCTTTTAAACACCATAGGATGTCTATGGATGGGTCCAAGAGCAGATTTGTAAATCTGCCGGCCTGGAGTTGGTCTTTTCCTGCAAGATAGGGCAGGGAAGGTGTATCCTTGGTCTGGTCAATAAATGTATCATTTATGATCTCGATCCAGGAGGCTTCTTCTTCAATTATCTTAAGACCTGCGGCCAGCTTTTTTGATTCCGGCGGACTGGATGGAGCAAAAAGGGCCACACGACGGGGCCTGGTATGGATTGAGGAGTATGGCACTTTTCTTGACTTTGCTTTAGTAGTTATTAATTTTACGGCATCCTTCATTTACCAGTTTACACTTTTTCCGAAAAAGCGTGTATTATCGAATTGAATGCCGATGTCGAGACTGGAAATTAGAAATTAGAAATTAGAGCTGATTATTGCATTGTTATTAAGTTTTTATGTAACTTCTCAATAACTCAGGGTAAGATGTCTGGATTCCGGCTTTTGCCGGAATGACGATTCTAAGTACCTGTCATTCCCGCGAAAGCGGGAATCCAGTGGAAGATCGTAAAATATGATTTGCCCAGACTTATTGAGAACTTATGTTTTTATCCAATTTCTAATTTCAAGTTTCACTGCCAAAATACAAGATCAACAAAATGTAAACTACTTTTGACTTGTCGTGAAGGGTGCCTAAAATATTTTTGAATTATAGAATATATGTGATTATACTGTAAAAAGACCTGAAATATATAGTGAGATAGAAAAAAATATGGGGAAAAAGAAGGATTATTACAGGCTACTTGGTGTTTCAAAGAATGCCACTCCTGAAGAGATCAAGAAGGCATTTCGGAAAATGGCACTCAAGTATCATCCGGACAAGAATAAAGGGGATAAAACTGCTGAAGAGCGCTTTAAAGAGGTTAACGAGGCCTATGCAGTTTTAAGTGATCCTGAAAAACGCCGTCAGTATGATACCTTTGGTTCCACGGAATTCCATCGCAAATTTACACAGGAGGACATCTTTCGAAATTTTGATTTTTCTAATATTTTTCAGGATCTTGGAGGTAGCGGATTCTTTTTTGGTGGACGAGGTGGTACTGAAGTTTCCTTTGATGAAATTCTGGGACAGGCCTTTGGTTCGAGGGGTAGAGGCTTTGGTGGCCGTGCATTTAAACAAGGCTTTCAGTATTCACAGCCAATCGGGCAGGACGTTGTTTTGGAATTGGCCCTTTCCCCGAATGAGATCCTTAAAGGTTCACATAAGTTAATATCTATCCAGACCTCTGGGAGACCTGAGCGAATCTCTGTACATATTCCAAAAGGCATCAGCTCTGGGAAGAAGATCCGGGTAGCAGGTAAAGGAGGACAGGGACCGGGAGGCAGAGGTGACCTCTATCTGCTGATCAGTCTCAAGTTAGATCCTGGTTTTCGTTTAAACGGTTCGGATGTGGAAGTGGACAAGGTTGTGAAATTTACTGATGCCTGCCTTGGCACAGAAGAGGAAGTTCCGACTGTGGAAGGTGGGATGGTGAGGCTAAAGATTCCTGCAGGTGCACGGTGTGGACAGAGGTTGCGTCTGAGGGGGAAGGGTCTCCCAACCGCTTCCGGTGGCAGAGGAGACGAATATGTCCGAATAATGATTGAAGTGCCGGCCAGGCTGACTTCGAAACAGAAGGATCTGGTCCTTAAGTTGAAAAAGGAAGGACTCTAGCGATCATGCTTAGTGCCTATAGTACTGGGCGGGGGTCTGAGAAGTAATCCAGTTCACCGCCTCCTTTAAACATACCCTAATGGCCTTCTCTGTGGGGGTGTTTTGATAACCGCCCAAGCCTCCTCCTACTGAACCGCCGAGAATGCCAAACATACCACCCACATCGGTGGCTGATCCCTCAACAGAAGTTGCAGCAAGGATTCTGGAGGTCTTGGCGTCTACGATTCTTAGGTCGATGGCTATATGGGCTTTTTTAAAGGCCGCGGTAATAGCACCAAAGGGCCCACCACCGATGATGCCTCCTAGGCCAGCACCTCCGCCAGCGCTATGGGGTTCAAATTCTGTTACCGCCCCCACAACCAAAAGCTCTGCCCCCTCAATCTTTCCTATGGGAGCTTCAGTACCTGGCTGAATACGGCCGCTTGCACCTAAGTCTTGCTCTGCCAAAACGTCTTGCACAGTCTGCCTTTCAAGGACAATAAACCTATTGGTGTTAAAGAGCGCAGTAGTCAGCATATCTACCATGCCAACGCCAATTTTTCCTGAGTAATAGCCTTTCGCTGTCTTATCCTTGAACCGCGATACGGCTATTCGTGCCTTGGGTCCAGAATAGGACTCAGCCTGGGCCTGTCCAATGGTGGGGCCACCTCCACTTGTAACCCTGGCTGTAGGTGCACAGGAAACAATGACTAAACTCAAAATGGAGAATAAGATCAAATAAGGTATCCGGCTTTTAACCATCTTTTCACTCCTTACTTTTTGGTTAACTGTATAGGGAGGAATACTCCTCCACCAGCCCTAATCTCAACATCTTTAGAAAAGGGCTTGTAACCCTCTTTTCTCGCCTCCACTTTATATGTGCCAGCTAATAAACCCACTTGATAGCTTAGATCCTCTATCTGTTTGATCTTCTTTCCATCCACTCGTATCTCAGCATCCAGAGGGTTCACTAAAATCGTAAGATGTCCAGCCGGATTTACCTGTAGACCCGCATAAGGAGATTCCTTCTCCCCATACCATGGAGGTGGTGGGTAAGTCCAGGGTCCATACATACCAGATGGATAACCATAGGGACTGTAATTATAGGGCGTGAGACCATAAGGCGTGTAGGCATGAGGAGGCCGTATGCCACTGTACCGTCCATACCATGGATTCCAATAGGGATGACCTGAATAATAAGGATACATGTAAGGACGATTCATCTGCCAGCCATGAGCCATCTCTGCATAAAAAAAGTCCTTGTGCATCTGTTTTTTGCTCTGTGACTGGGCTGTCTGGCTCGTAAAAAGGAGTAAGCTCCCAATCAATAAGAAAAGTGCAATTTTACGTATATTTTTCCTTATAAGGCACCCCATAAGGCATCCCCTTTTTGAATTTTTAAAAGTTAGATTTTGATACTGCCAATCATACGGCTA
>JAJSZR010000042.1:10551-18606 GCA_030262715.1 Deltaproteobacteria bacterium | reverse complement strand
ATAAAATGTAATAGTCTTCTCCTTAAAGTCCAATGAGATCCGTTCACGACTGGCAATCCTACCACGTTTCGGTCCTGGCCCAATTAGGGGGCGGGACTGACATACTTTATCGGCCATGTCGGGAACTCCCGACCCGAGTGACGGATTGTGCACCTGATGATTCCGTAAAAGATCACAAGCGAGTTGCGGTCATCTCCGGGCCGGGGTTCACCGGACTTTCTCCTTTGGGTTTTTCTAAAACATTTCTGCTATGCTGCTTTAGCCAGCTTTTCGTATCTGCTTCTGCAGGTAAAAAAGCGCTGTTCGTCAAAGGCTTCTCCCGAGCGATACCAACCGTATATCCTCCTGAGCAGATATCTGGCTACAATGGTCATGGCCTTGTTCCCCGGCATCTTCGTTTTATCCTTCTTTTTGTGATAAAAGTCCCCATAGAGACAACCTCGTTTGACCAGCGGCAAGGCGATTGCCTGCAAGACCTTTCTCAACAATTTCCTGCCCTTTTTGCTGATCTTGTTTTGTCCTTGGAATGTGCCGCTCTGTCTGGTTCTGAGATTGAGACCAACATAGCGCATCAGTTTACGCCAGTTATCAAAATCAGAGAGCGGGCCAGTTTCTGCAAGCAATCTCGCGAGGTTTTTTGCAGAGATGACGTATGGAGTCGGCGGCGGAATCAAAGGATCATCCTGTCGCAACTTATCCAGGATCGAAACCATCTGCTGCGTAATCTTTTCTTTTCTCTCTACTACCCCGAAGTAATCATCCAGACGGGCGTGGAGATATTCTTCAAGAACCTGCACATACCCCGCGGGCATATCGTTCAAAACAGAGCTACTTGCATCTTCCCACAAACGTTCAAGACTGCTGGACCTTATGCGGAGTGCCGACTTTTTCACTTGCAACAGCAAAGGTTCATGGTGTGCGGGGGCAAGATTTATTGCATTTTGCGGGCACTATTGATCATGAAGATCTCACGGACATAGAACAAACTATCAAAGAGGGATGCGAAAAGGTAAATCCCGATGAATGGTAAACTTTTGTTGGATACAAATATCGTGATTGCAATTTTTGCCAACGATGCAGCGGTAATGAATTCATTGGCTGATGCAAATGAGGTCTTTCTGCCAAGTATTGCTTTGGGCGAGCTCTATTACGGTGCTCACAAATCAAGCCGCGTGGAGGCAAATATTGCCCGCATAAATGAATTTGCAGCCAGCAGTTCCGTCCTGACTTGTGACAACTGAGCAGAAGCGGTACCGCTTTTGCCCGCCTCTTAGCCACAGCGTTACCACGAATCTGGTAAAAGTGACTGAATTGGAGTCAAATATCCTTGACAGCTATTGATTTCATGTTAATTTTTGACTTCGTTTCTTTTTTAGTTAATCTTGGAGGAAGTTATGTACGCTGTTATTAAGACAGGCGGAAAACAATATAAGGTTTGTCCGGGGGAAGTGCTCAGGGTGGAAAAGCTCGATGCTGAAGTAGGTTCGGAAGTCGAGATGCCTGAAGTGCTGATGGTGGTGGACAATACCCAAACTAGAATTGGCAAGCCTGCAGTGGAAGCTGCCACAGTACGAGCTCAGATTTTGGAGCACGGCCGTGGTAAAAAGATAGTTGTTATGAAGAAGAAAAGGCGCAAGGGCTATAAAGTCAAGCGCGGGCACAGACAACCTTACACTACCCTTGAGATTAAAGAAATCCGTGTCCAGGGAGATTAATCATGGCACACAAAAAGGCCGGTGGTAGTTCGCGCAATGGCCGAGACAGTAAAGGCCAGCGGAGAGGCGTTAAACGTTTTGGCGGCCAGATCGTAAGGGCCGGAAACATCCTGGTCCGTCAGTTGGGAACCAAATTTCATCCAGGACGAAATGTGGGCATGGGTAGGGACTATACCTTGTTTGCCGAAACAGATGGGGTCGTGCAGTTCGAGATTGTACGAAATCGAAAGCGAGTGAGCGTTTACCCTATGCAGAGCACCGCCTCCTGATCCCTCCATCCACTAAAATATCCGAACTCAACAACCTGATCTGTTGGGCGACAAAGCCCTGTCGTCGTAACCCATTCACACTCCCTGGCAGGGAGTGAATAATTCCAATTTTATTGTAGATATTGATGGCCGAGGATTTATGGACTTTGTTGATCAGGCCAAAATATACGTCAAGGCTGGAGATGGAGGGCCCGGGTGCGTAAGTTTTCGACGGGAACGTTTTGTCCCCAGGGGAGGGCCTGATGGAGGAGATGGAGGCCGCGGGGGAGATGTCATCCTCAGGGTGAATACCGGGCTTAATACACTGCTTTCCTTTCGCAGGAAGCGTCACTTTAAGGCAAGAAAGGGTCTTGCAGGAAAGGGAAAAAACCAGCACGGCAAGAGCGGCTCAGATATTGTGATAGAAGTACCCCCTGGTACTGTAGTAAAGGATTCTGAGAACGTTTTTGTGCTGGCAGACCTCACGGATCCAGTATCGAGCTGGGTTGCTGCCAAGGGAGGGCTCGGCGGAAAAGGAAACGCCCGTTTTGTGTCTTCAACACGCCAGGCACCACGCAATGCCCAGCCTGGCCTGCCTGGGGATGAGCGATGGCTGCTTCTTGAACTAAAGCTTATTGGTGACATAGGCCTCATAGGGCTTCCCAATTCAGGAAAGTCAACCCTGCTTGCAAGGATATCCGCGGCAAGGCCCAAAATAGCAGATTATCCCTTTACTACCCTTGTGCCGAACCTGGGCGTGGTAGAATTTTCTGATGACAGGACCATGGTAGTAGCTGACATACCGGGTCTCATTGAGGGGGCCCACAAGGGCGTCGGTATGGGCCTTGATTTCTTGAGGCATATTGAGAGGACCAAAGTGCTGCTGTATGTTCTCGATGCCTCCCAAGGGAAAGAGTCGGTCCGGCGCAGCTATCAGACCATCAGAGAGGAGATAAAAAAATATCATACACCTCTTCTTGAAAAGCCACAGGTAATAGCCTTGAATAAGATAGATATTACAGATGAGGGCGACAAGGAGGAAGCCAAAGAGATCCTGGCTAAAGAAGGCCATAAGATCTATACTATTTCAGCCCTTACCGGATTTGGGGTGTCTTCCCTTATGAAGGATCTGTATCAGATAGTGAATTTAGGAATTGATGATTGAATAATTCACAAATTCTCAATTATCATTAACATCAGACCTCGTTAAGTGGTTGAGTAGTTGATTAGTTAAGTGGTTATTATTGTTTGAATTTATATCGTTTGCACAAAGAATGGACACTTGATGTAGCTGAAGGTCTAATATACTGATTTAACATGCTTATTTTTCGACTCAACGATTCAACGACTCAACTATTTGACGATCTCTGAACATGCAGTAACTGGAGGACAATTTAACAAATGGAAACCAGGTCTCAGATACGGGGCCGTAAGTTTTTACAGTCCGTACGCAGGATTGTGGTAAAGGTGGGAAGCGCTGTCCTCACGGACGAAAATGGCCTTGATGAACGGATAATAGCTGATCTTTGTGCCCAGATCGCCTCACTCCGCAAGGAAGATCGGGAGGTTACCATCGTCTCCTCCGGGGCCATAGCTGCCGGCATGGGAAAACTGCTTGGGCTTCAAGCACCTAAAACCGTTCCTGAGAAACAGGCGATGGCCGCTGTCGGGCAAGGGCGTCTCATTCAGGCCTATGAGAATGCCTTCAGAAATCATGGCATTCAAGTAGCCCAGATCTTACTCACCAGGGAAGGACTGGTTTCAAGGTATCGCTATCTTAACGCAAAGAATACCTTAAAAACCCTATTGCAGTGGGGAATTATTCCAATTATCAATGAAAATGATACTGTAGCAACAGAGGAGCTTCAGTTCACTGATAATGATGCCCTTGCCGTACTGATTGTGAATTTGGTAGAGGCAGAGATCCTTATCTGTCTGAGTGATGTGAATGGGCTTTATGATAGGGATCCAAGAGAGGAGACAAACGCAAAGCGTATTCCGGAGGTCTCTAAGGTAGACAAATCAATAACTGATCTTGCCAGTGATTACCTGGGAAGGGCCGGACGCGGGGGAATGAAGTCTAAATTGGATGCGGCCCAAATGGTGACTGCGTGCGGTGTCCCCATGGTGGTTGCCAAAGGCAGGACTGACCAGGTATTGACGCGGCTCTTTTCTGGGGAAGACCTGGGTACACTGTTTTGCTCGAGCAAGAGAAGGATACACGGACGAAAGCCCTGGATCGTTTTTGCCCTTGACCGGGAAGGCATCCTCGAAATCGATGAGGGAGCAGTCAAGGCAATGGTGAATAATGGTAAGAGCCTTTTGCCTGTCGGGATTAGAGGAGTTCAGCACGATTTTGAGGCCGGGGCCTGTGTGGTGTGTTGTGATGGTTCGGGAAAAGAGGTCGCTGTAGGGCTCAGCAACTACAATTCCCAGGACATTCGCAAGATTTGTGGTTGTCAGACAGGTGAAATATATGACAAGATCGGTCATTATGGAACGGGTGAAGTCATACACAGGGATAATATGGTAATTTTATTGTAAGAGGTTTTATCATGAGCGAAATACCAACTTTGATAGCAAAAATGGCGAAAGAGGCGAAAGAGGCCGCACGGGAGGTGGCAAAGCTCTCGACTACTGTGAAAAACGACGTTCTATTGAGGACGGCGAAACGAATAATTGAGGCCCGGGAAAAGCTGCAGAAGGAGAACGAAAAAGACCTCATAAAGGCAAAAGATAAAGGTGTTACTTCTGCCTTCATAGATCGATTGAGATTGTCGGATAAGGTTATTGATTCTATGGCTGAGGGACTTCGGGATGTGGTGGCCCTTCCGGATCCTGTGGGCGAGATTCCAAAGATGTGGAAGAGATCCAATGGTCTCACAGTGGGCAGGGTTCGAATACCTCTGGGTGTAATCGGAATGATTTACGAATCCAGGCCAAATGTCACTATAGACGCAGCGGGCCTGTGTCTTAAGGCAGGAAACGCTATAATACTTAGGGGCGGATCAGACGCCCTTTATTCCAACCTGGCCCTTGCCTCCATACTGCAGGAGGTGCTGACGGAGTTTTCAGTGCCTGGAGAGGCGGCGCAGGTAGTCTCAACTACTGATAGGGCGGCAGTCACAGAGCTTCTGAAGAGGGAGGAGGAAATAGATGTCATAATCCCGAGGGGAGGTGAAGGCCTTATCCGTTTTGTGGCAGAACATTCCCGCATCCCGGTGCTGAAGCATTACAAGGGCGTGTGCCACGTATATATAGACAAGTGGGCCGACCTGAACATGGCCAAAGAGGTCTGTTTCAATTCCAAGGTACAGAGGCCCGGGGTATGTAATGCCATGGAAGGAATGCTTGTACACAGAGATGTTGCAGATGAGTTTTTACCCTTAATGGCTGAGTCCTTTAAGAATGCCGGTGTGGAGCTCAGGGGGTGTAAGCGCACCTGCAGGTTGGTACCCTTTGCCAGGGCGGCTACTGATGAGGACTGGGGAAAGGAGTTTTTGGACCTGGTTCTTGCTGTAAAGATAGTTGATAGCATGGATGAGGCCATGGACTATATCGCCCGTTACGGTTCGAATCACACTGATGCCATAGTTACAAGGGATTACGCAAGGGCGAGGAGGTTTTTGTCAGAGGTGGATGCCTCCCTGGTTATTGTAAATGCCTCAACCCGATTTAATGACGGGGGACAACTGGGCCTTGGAGCAGAGATAGGAATAAGCACTTCCAAGCTACATGCCTATGGCCCGATGGGGCTTGAAGAACTAACTACCACGAAATTTATAGCCTTTGGTGATGGCCAGATAAGGAGCTAGTGTGCGTATAGGTCTGTTGGGAGGCACGCTGGATCCTATACATTTTGGCCATCTCAGGTCGGCCGAGGAGATCAGAGAGGCCCTGGAACTGGATGAAATCTGGTTTATGCCTGCTGCCCTGCCGCCACACAAGGAATCATCAAACCTTACGCCCTTTACCCATCGTCTTGCCATGGTGGAACTGGCGGTGGCTTCTATGGACTACTTCAAGACCACAGCCATTGAAGATGAACTCCCCAGGCCGTCCTATTCCATTGATACCTTAAAGGAGCTTAGAGAAAGACATAAAGATGAGGCGGAATTTTTCTTCATTCTGGGAAGTGACGCGTTCCTCGATATTGAGACATGGAAGGACTATGGCAGCCTCACGGACTATGCCTCTCTGGTAATCATGAGACGGGGTCATGAAGACTCATCAGGGCTGAAGCAGGTCATATCCCGGGCGTTTCCAAGTCATTGTATCCAGGGAGAAAAGGACATTTTTATCGCCCATGATAAAGGTGCTATCTACCTTCATTCCGTAACCCACCTTGCCATATCAGGGACTGATATACGGCGCAGGGCAAGATCAGGTCTTTCTGTGCGTTTTCTCGTTCCTGAAGAAGTCAGGATCTATATGAAAAAAAATAATCTGTATGCTGGATCGACAGGCAACCCTTCACCATCTTTAGAGGATATAGAAACCAAAGCCGCATCTTCAGAGGAACAAGTTCAACAAATAGTTTCGGAAATCCTGGAAAACAAGGGAGAACAGGTTGTAATCCTGGACATGAGAGGTCTTTCTTCCCTTGCTGATTTTTTCATAATCTCCCATGGTCGATCCACCAGGCACGTTCAGGGCATTGCGAACAAGATGCGCAAGAACCTCCGTAAAAAGGGGATCAAGTGCAGTGGAGTAGAAGGAGAACAGGAGGGCAAGTGGATATTGATGGACTATGGAGATGTTATTGTACACCTGTTTTACGAGCCCATAAGGAGTTTTTACGACCTTGAAGGACTTTGGAGCGAAGTTCCGAGAATAATCCTATGATTCCGCTGAAAATACCCCATCTGCTGCGTTGCTTCGATTTCCTCGTCACTGCGACGTACACTAAGTATGCCTCATTCCTCGGAAATCTCGCGTCTTGCATCTGAGGCATTTTGAGCGGAATCAGATTTTAGGACGTTTTGCGGTATAATCATCCTATATGGAAAAACCGATCTGTGAGCTCAAAGCCGTCAGCAAGGACTATTCCGTACGGCATAGCTTTTTTGCCTCAAATATATACAGGATTAAGGCTTTGGACAGGGTTAACCTGTTTGTTAAGGAAGGTGAAATATTAGGACTTGTGGGAGAAAGCGGCTGTGGTAAATCCACACTGGCTAAAATAGCCTTGGGTCTTGAATCTCCCACAAGCGGACAGGTTTTCTTTTCCGGGGATGATATCGCTGATTTTGATAAGAAAAGGATGCAAAATTTCCGGCGTCAGGCACAGATGGTTTTTCAGGATCCCTTTTCTTCCTTAAATCCTAAAAAGACGGTCTTTAAGATCCTGAGTGAACCTTTGAAAATACACAGGCTATACTCCAAGAATCATTCTAAAGAGCGGGTGATAAGACTGCTGAAAGAAGTCGGCCTGGACGAACAGATCCTGAGCCGTTATCCACATGAGTTTAGCGGAGGCCAACGCCAACGTATTGGATTGGCACGGGCCCTTGCCACAAATCCGAAAATGATAGTTGCGGATGAGCCGACATCTGCTCTTGATGTCTCTATACAGGCCCAGATCATAAACCTGCTCCTTGACCTCCAGGAGAGATATAAACTCTCTTTGCTGTTTATCTCACATGATCTTCCTGTGATACAGTTTGTAAGCCATCGTGTAGCTGTTATGTATAAAGGCCAGCTTATGGAATTGATGCCAAAAAATGCATTTCTGCAATCACCAAATCACCAAATCACCAAATCACCAAATTCCCATCACCCTTATACATCGCTTCTTCTGAGTGCTGTTCCCGTGCCGGATCCAAAGATGGGCGTAGAGGCAAAAAAAATGGATCATGGATTAACACATAATTATAAAAATGATAGCTATCAAAAGGGGTGCGCCTTTTCCCCCCGTTGCAGTCTGGCTACAGACAGGTGCAGAGCAGAACGCCCTTTCTGGGCAGAAGTTGCAAAAGATCACTTTATTGCGTGTCACTTTATAACCTGAATTGAGCGATTAGCTGTTAGCCGTTAGCTATTAGGTAAAAACTTTCTATAAAAACGGAGTGTTAAGCTAACGGCTAATAGCT
>JAJSZR010000042.1:0-10451 GCA_030262715.1 Deltaproteobacteria bacterium | reverse complement strand
AGCTAACGGCTAATAGCTCAAATTAGATATAAATAAAAAGGGAGTAATCAAGTCAAAATGGACATAGAAGACAGTATTACAGATTTGCTGGAGATAGATGACCAGGAGCCTATAGAAATACCTGAAGCGCTTCCTCTGATGCCGGTAAGGGACGTAATAGTCTTTCCTTCAATGATTATTCCCCTTTTTATCGGGAGAGAGGCTTCTGTGGCCGCAATAAACGAGGCCCTGGCCTCTGACAGGTTGATTTTTCTGGTTACACAGAAAGACGCCTCAGAAGAGAATCCATCCAAGGAAGGACTGTATAAGACCGGTGTTGTGGCCATGATAATGAGGACTCTTCAGCTTCCTGACGGGCGTCTCAAAGTCCTGGGTCAGGCCCTTGTAAAAGGGACTATTCTGGAATTCCTGCAGGAGAAACCTTGGTTTAGAGTCCGAATGGAGACCGTCAAGGAAGAAGAGCCAGCCGAGATATCCGTAGAGGTAGAGGCCTTAATTCGAAATGTGAGAGATCAGGCAGAAAAACTGTTTAACCTCAGAGGTGTCTTTACTCCTGAGATGGGGGCCATTTTGAACGGCGTTGAGGAACCGGGCAGGCTGGCAGACATCGTGGCATCCAATCTCAACTTGAAATCCCTTGAAGCACAGCGTTTGCTCGAAATGACGGATTCCCTGGTGCGTTTACAGGAAGTGAATAACCTGCTCTCAAGGGAGCTTGAGGTCTCCACCGTGCAGGCCAAAATCCAGTCCGAAGCCAAGGAGGAAATGACCAAGACCCAGAGGGAATATTTCCTCCGGGAGCAGTTGATGGCCATAAGACGGGAGCTAGGCGAAATCGACGAGAAATCCGAAGAATTGGCAGAGCTGAGGCAAAAGGTCCGCAAGGCCAGGATGTCCAAAGAGGCGGAGAAGGAAACTCTTAAACAGATCCAGAGGCTTGAGTCTATGCACCCCGAAGCCTCTGAGGCGTCCATGGTGAGGACATACATCGACTGGCTGGTTGAGGTTCCATGGTCAAAGAGTACAAAGGACAAGCTGGATGTGCGCAGGGCACAGAAGGTTCTGGATGAGGATCACTATGACCTGGAAAAGGTTAAGGAGCGCATAGTTGAATACATCGCTGTCAAGAAGCTTAACCCTTCGGCAAAGGGGGCGATTCTGTGCTTTGTGGGTCCGCCTGGTGTCGGCAAGACCTCTCTGGGCCGTTCTGTAGCTCGAACCATCGGCAAAAAGTTTATCAGGATATCTCTGGGAGGTGTCAGGGATGAGGCAGAGATTCGGGGTCACCGCAGGACATATATTGGCGCCCTTCCGGGAAGAATCATCCAGGGACTCAAAAGGTCCGAGAGTAACAATCCTGTCTTTATGATGGATGAGATAGACAAGATAGGGGCTGACTTTCGAGGGGATCCGGCTGCTGCCCTTCTGGAGGTCCTTGACCCTGAACAGAACAATACATTTACTGATCATTACCTGGATCTGCCCTTTGATCTTTCAAAGGTACTATTTATCCTTACTGCCAATGTATCTGATACCATTCCATCCGCCCTTCTTGACCGACTGGAGGTGATCCAGCTATCCGGCTATACCAGTGAAGAGAAAAAGGCCATTGCAAAGAAATACCTGGTCCCCAGACAGCTCAAGGAACACGGGCTTTCAGAGAAGGTCCTGAAGATCTCGGATGCCACGCTCATAAGGATAATTTCAGATTATACCCAGGAGGCAGGACTCCGGGAACTTGAGAGGCAGATCGGCGCAATTTGCAGAAAGGTGGCAAGGCGGATTGCCGAGGGAGAGAAGGAGACTTTCAAAATCACCAGTGCCAATATCCGACACTATCTTGGTATACCGAAGTATGAGACTGAGCTGGAGCAGGAAGAGAGCCAGGTAGGGGTTGTAACAGGGCTTGCATGGACTCCTTTCGGGGGAGAAATCCTTCGAGTTGAGGCCAGCGTTATGAATGGGAAAGGGAAACTTACCTTGACAGGACTCATGGGAGAGGTCATGAAGGAGTCGGCCCAGGCTGCTTTAAGTTACGCAAGATCCAGGGCAGAAGAGCTTGGTATTGACCCAGGGGTCTTTGAGGAAAAGGACATACACATCCATGTGCCAGCCGGGGCCATACCCAAGGACGGGCCTTCCGCGGGTATAACCCTTACCACGGCCCTGGTCTCCGCCTTGGTACATAGGCCGGTCAACAAGGATGTGGTCATGACCGGTGAGATAACCTTGCGTGGCCGGATCCTTCCTATCGGAGGTATCAAGGAAAAGGCCCTGGCAGCACTGAGGGCCGGCATATACACCGTTGTAATTCCAGAGAAAAACCTGACGGACCTGGAAGAGATACCGGCAAATATCCGCAGACAGCTCGATTTTAAGCCGGTTCGTCACATGGACGAGGTTCTGGATATTGCCATCGGTCCCCGCCCCTGGGTAGATGAGGAAAAAACAAGATGCGCATAAGGATTAATCGCAATCGCCTGGCTGATACCTTCAGGCAACTTGTCTCGACGGACAGTCCTTCAAGAGAGGAAGGGGCTGTTGCAGACTGGATCAAGAGGACGCTGAAAGAAGAAATAAGAGCAGACGTAATAGAAGATCAATCACGTAATCAGACCGGCTCTGAGAGCGGAAATATCATTGCTCGTATCCCAGGGACAGAAAAGGTAGCCCCGCTCTTTTTCAATGCCCACATGGATACTGTGGAGCCAGGGCGAGGAATCAAGATCATCTTAAAAGAAGGTATTTTTCAGAGTGATGGGACAACGGTCCTGGGTGGTGATGATAAGGCGGCTGTAGCCATACTCATTGAGGTAGCCAGGCTATTAAAGGAGCACAGGGTCTCTCATGGTCCCATCGAATTCCTGTTCACTGTATGCGAGGAAATAGGCCTGCTGGGAGCCAAGTCACTGGACCCTGCTCTGCTTGAGGCCAGGGCTGGTTATGCTCTCGATTCAAGTGACACGGAAGTTTTAATAAATCAAGCCCCCTGTGCCATTCGTTTCAAGGTCAGGGTTGTTGGCAAGGCCGCCCATGCAGGTCTCAATCCCGAACTGGGAATAAACGCCATACAGGTTGCAGCCAGGGCCTTGGCAGAAGTACCTCTGGGCCGTATTGATGAATATACCACTGCAAATGTCGGATTGATACACGGTGGCAAGGCCACCAATATAGTGCCTGAAGAAGTGGAGCTGGAAGGCGAGGTCCGTAGCCACAATCCTCGGAAATTAGAGGAAGTCCAGGACCAGGTCCTTGAGACTTTTCACAGAATCGCCTTGGATTTCAAGCCATGGGAAAACCAGGGCCAGAGAAATTCCGGGTTACCATTGATTAAGACAGAGGTTATTGACGACTATCCCCTGATGTCGGTCCCTGAAGAACATCCCCTGATTACCACTGCTGCAAAAGCGGCAAAGGGGCTTGGAAGGAAGCTCAGACTGGATATGACCGGAGGGGGGAGTGATGCCAATATTTTCAATGCCAAAGGCCTTGCTACAGTGGTTATGGGAATCGGCATGCAGGATGTCCACACCACATCAGAGCATATCAGCCTGGATGACATGGTGGCTACCGCAGAGCTTGTACTGGAGATAATAGGGGCCTGGGGGATGACTGACCATAAGCGCTAAGTTGTTTTTGCACCGGATGAAAAGATGAACTGCTTAAAAGATGAACATCGAACATCGAACATCGAACATCGAATGAAAAACGAATATTCAATACCGAACATTCAACGGTACACGCTGAATGAGTTTTAACCATCTCTGGGTCTCCCTAAGTTCCTTTAATGAGATACGAAGCTTATAAAGTTCTTTTTTTCCATTCAGCATTCGATGTTGGACGTTCGATGTTCGATGTTGGACGTTCATCTTTAGTTGGTATTACAGGTTATTTTTTTTGCTCCTGAAACTTCTGTCTGCACTTGTCGCTGCAGAAGTAATAGGTCTTTCCTTGCCAATTAAGGGATAAAGCATCCCTTTTAGGGCAATAGACGCCGCATACCGGATCCTGTACCAGCTCGTCTGTTATGGGTGGTGGTTGCTGAGAGGGACCTCTTGTTCTTTCCCCGGCCTGTTCTGAACCGGTTTTCAAAGCCTTTCGCAATTTGAGGCCTTTGAAAAAGCCCTTTATGACATAGTAGAGTGCCAGGGAGAGGACGAAGAACAAGATAAAGCGCAGCATGGGCTAGCCCTCCTGTGTTTCTTTGCGATTCAATTTTCGGACTTTTGGGCCGTCTTCAGGGAGTTTGGCCAGGAGTTCCGAAACGGTTTTATTCCATGGTGCAAGCAAGAGGTCCGGGGCAAGCTCAGCCCACGGGATAAGTACGAACCGCCTGGTGGAAAGACGCGGATGGGGGACCTGAATTTGGTGATTTGATGATTTGGTGATTTGGTGATTGGAAGTCCGGATGAGCACTCCTTCCATGAAGAGAAGATCCAGGTCAATGGGCCTGTCTTCGGTTTTCCAGCGATCCCGGCCTAAGGCCTTTTCGATAGCCAGCAAGTTGGAAAGTAAGTCCTCTGGGCCAAGGGTTGTAATTATCTCTGCCACGGCATTTATGAACCATTGGGATGTGTTTATATCCACAGGCTCGGTCTCATACCATTGTGAGCAACGTAGCACCTCTATCTCAGGATGGTTGGACAAAAGTCCAAGGGCCTTAATACAGTTTTCAATCCTGTTCTCAAGATTGGCTCCCAGGCCAATGTAAGTCCTTTTCCAGTTTTGTGCTTTATCGGGCACCAGGTTTTATCTTATCTCCAATTTCATTAAAGGATTTCCTTAAGCCTTTCGACAACCTCTCCTATACGTTCCTTTGATACGGTTAATGCCATGCGCACATAACCTTCACCAGGATCGCCAAAGCCGTTTCCGGGCGTGCATACTATCCCGGCCTTTTCAAGGACTAGGGTGCTGAAATCCTGGGATGTATAACCTTGAGGCACCGGAGTCCAGATATAAAAGGTGGCTTTGGGAAAAGGGGTGTCAAGGCCCATGTCCCGGAGCCCTGAGACCAGTATGTCTCTACGTTCAGCATATATTCCCTGCATTTCACGGACGCAGGATTGGTCACTTTCAAGGGCTGCAATCGCAGCTTCCTGGATGGCCTCAAATTGTCCGGAGTCTATATTGGACTTTACCTGTGTCAACGCAGCGATCAGGTCCGGGTTTCCCACGGCAAATCCTATGCGCCAGCCAGTCATGTTGTAGGTCTTTGACAGTGAATGAAATTCCAGTCCTATGTCCCTGGCACCCGGGGTCTGGAGGAAGCTCGGGGCAATGTATCCGTCGTATGTCATCTCGCTGTAAGCATTGTCGTGACACACGATAATGTTATTTTCCTTTGCGAAGTCCACGACCTTCGCAAAGAACTCCAGCGGGGCTACTGCGGCAGTAGGATTATTCGGATAATTGATCCACAGGATTTTTGTCCTTTTCAAGATGTCGCCCGGTATGGAATCGAGATCCGGCAGAAAGTCGTTTTCAGCAATTAATGGCAAATAACAGGTCTCACCGCCAGTAAATAATGTGCCTATATGATAGACAGGATAGCCCGGCGTGGGGACCAGCACCACATCACCGGGTTCTATAAAGGCGAGAGGAAAGTGTGCTATTGCCTCCTTTGACCCTATAAGAGTAGCTACCTCGTTGACAGGATCAAAGGACAGGTCAAACCTCTTTGTGTACCAGC
Source organism: Deltaproteobacteria bacterium (assembly GCA_030262715.1). Taxonomy (GTDB): domain Bacteria; phylum Desulfobacterota; class Dissulfuribacteria; order Dissulfuribacterales; family UBA3076; genus UBA3076. Next base: position 4,759 of record JAJSZR010000042.1, on the reverse strand, counting down.
CAGCTGCCGCCTTGCGGAAGGCAAGCATGCCGTAAGATGAGGGATAACGGTGATACTGCGCTTTCTGAACAGCGGCTATCATCCGTTCAACAATAAACTTAGGTGTAGGAAGGTCCGGATCACCGATGCCTAAATCAATAACATCTACACCTTTCCCCAAGGCCTCGGCCTTCATCCGGTCAAGCTTCACGAAAAGATATAGTGGGAGCTGTTGTAATCTCTTAGATTTTGTAAAAATCATGGCACTGTGCGTATGGGCTGACTGATTCCTCGAAGACTAGCGGATTTCTCCATCATGCCTCATACTGTTCAGATCAGCAATTACTTGAGCCCCAACACATCCTGCATATCATAGAACCCGGCGGGCTGTTCGACGATCCAGCGGGCTGCTCTTACTGCTCCTTTTGCAAAGGTATCCCGGCTTGAGGCCTTATGCACGATCTCAATACGTTCACCTATGCCGCCGAAAAGCACTGTGTGCTCGCCGACTATGTCTCCGGCTCGAAGGGTCTGGATACCAATTTCCTTTTTGCTCCGCTCACCAATGAACCCATGTCTTTCAAATAGACCTACCTCGTCGAAATTCCTGCCGAGAGAAGCGGCGATTACCTTGCCCAACTGAAGAGCCGTGCCGCTTGGGGCATCTTTTTTCATTCTGTGATGTGCCTCTATAATTTCAACGTCATAGTCATCACCAAGGACCTTAGCTGCAGTGTCAACAAGCTTGTAAAGGAGATTTATCCCCACACTCATATTGGGGGCAAGCACACAGGGAAAATCCTTTGCCAGTTGTCTTATCTCGTCGAGTTTCTCCTTAGCCAACCCAGTGGTGCCTATTACTATTGGTTTCCTGTGAAAGGCCGCGATACGCGAGTGTTTCAGGCTGGCTTCGCTAACAGTGAAATCTATGATGACATCTCCCTGATCTATAACGGAATCGAGGCTGTCTGCTACGGTTACTCCCAACACTTCGAGACCTGCGATCGGCCCGGCATCCTGCCCGACAGCAGGGCTGTCCGGGTGTTCAAACACTGCGTTCAGAGTGATACCTTCAGTCTTATGAATCATGTTTATGATGCGGCTGCCCATACGGCCACCTGCTCCGGCTACTATGGATCGGACCATATTCCCTCCTCTAGAACTTAACGCCCTTCGGGCGGACTTAGAAAATTTTAGACACGGATTACACAGTATAAACCTAATCCATAGCCATCCGTGTAATCCGTGTAATCCGTGTCTAAAAAGGAAATTCCTGTACTATGAGCTTAACAACTTATCTTACTTGACCAGCTTGAGGTCTTGCAGAACCCTCTTTAGCCGCTCCTTGTTGGCCTCACTCATTAAGGCCAGGGGAAGCCGAACCTCATCTGTTGGAATCTTGCCCATCATTGCGAGTGCTGTCTTAGCCGGAACGGGATTTGTCTCATAGAAGAGGGCACCAAATAGTGGGAAAAGCTTTAAATGCAACTGACGTGCTCTTGTCATATTGCCTTTTTCAAACGCGTTCATCATTGCAGCCATTTCCTTCGGCACTACGTTTGATGCAACCGAGATGACACCCTTGCCTCCAATGGCCATGATGGGAAAGGCTGTAAAGTCGTCCCCAGAGAGCACTATGAAGTTTTTAGGACACAACCTGATTACATCTGTTACTTGCTTCAGGCTGCCTGTAGCCTCCTTGATTCCAATAACGTATCTGTTTTTGGCACAGCGTGCCACTGTCTCTGGAAGCATATTCACCCCTGTACGTCCGGGTACGTTATAAAGGACCATGGGAAACTTGCATTCATCCGCTACAGCCATAAAGTGCTGGTATAATCCCTCCTGGCTGGGTTTATTGTAATAGGGTGTAATCACAAGGGCCGCATCTGCACCGGCCTTCTTAGCATGCTTGGTGAGCATGATAGTTTCTGTAGTGGAGTTGGAGCCTGTTCCAGCAATTACCGGTACGCGCCCTTTCGCGGTCTCTATGGTGATCTCAACCACTCTCATGTGCTCTTCGTGGCTGAGGGTGGCTGACTCACCAGTGGTACCGCATGGTACTATACAATGGGTCCCTGCCTTTATGTGCCAATTTATAAGGGCCTTGAGGGCTTTCTCATCCAGTTTCCCGTCTTGAAAGGGGGTTACTATGGCAACAATGGCCCCACCGATCCGCCTTTTTTGTCCCTTGCCTGCATTTTCTCCCTTTTTGCTTGCCTTGGTCTTGCTCGCCATAATTTTGACCCTCCACTAGAATTTTTTTAGTTGAAAAAAGCATCTGTTATTCAATATACAGATTATTAAAGGTTTTATGTTCTGGGGGCAAGTACTGAAGTTTGTAATTAAAGATGATTTAGTACATTAGTTGTAAATTTCGTGTTTTTTATGGCATAAAATCGTATGTGTTTCTTGGAATAATACGATTTTTCAGGTATCCTAAAACAAAATTAAGATATGGGGAGGGCATCAATGTCGGTATTATTAAAAGTAGAAATGCCTGAGGGGGCATTTTCAGCACTGAGGCAGGATCCTGAAGGTTTGACTAGGAACTTGCGTCTTGCAGCAGCTTCAAAATGGTATGAAATGGGAATAATATCGCAGGAGAAAGCTGCTGAAATAGCAGGACTCTCCAGGTCAGAATTCATATTTTCACTTTCCAAATACGGAGTCTCGCCCTTTCAATATACGATAGAGGAAATAAGAGAGGAACTCGATCGTGCCTGACCAGTGGGTCTGTAATGCATCCCCTCTTATACTCCTGAAACGCATAGGTCATCTCAGACTCTTAACTGACCTCTGTGATACCCTTGTTATCCCAAAAAGTGTAGTAAATGAAATACTGCATTATAAAGAAGAATCATTGACTTGGGAAACCTTTCTGGCATCTCCGAAGGTGACAAGAGTACAAAGTGACATAACTATCGAACCTGCTATTGCTGGGTGGGACCTGGGTAAAGGAGAATCAGAGGTTTTATCATGGGCATTAACTCATCCTGAATATGAGGCAATCCTTGATGATTTATCTGCGCGTAAGTGTGCTCGGAGTCTTGATATCCCTTTGCGTGGAACAGTTGGCATCATCCTTCTTGCGAAGAAAAGAAACTATACTTCAAAAGCAGCACCACTTATAGAATCGCTAATAGATGCTGGTTTGAGGTTTGACATGAAATGGATAAATGAAGCACTTGAACTTGTGGGAGAAAGTTTGAAATTAGATTGATGTTCTTAGAAACTACCGCTCCCATTTTCCCCGCCAGAGATTGCAAAAATTCCAGATCATCTTCCCAAGTCCAACCTATACAGGCACATATAATCCGTCTGAGGTTTTTTGTCTTAACTTATTACCTCTTAACGGGCAACGACCGCACAATCTTATTTGTGGATATCATAGAAGACGGTCAAGAAGCCCTTGCTGCAAGACGCAAGACCCACGGCTTCACATTTGAGATCAACGACAAATTCCTTGATGATGACCTAACCGCTGGATTTAGAGGGATGTACTTTACCAGCAATGAGGGATCGGCCTGTGAGATATTCGCAGAATACAAAATCGGCGACAACTGGCAAATCACTCCGGGCTATATGACCTTCAACGGCCCTGAAAACTTACGCCTGGGCCAATTTGAGGATAATGATATGATCTATCTAAGGTTGAGATACAGTTTTTGAGATTTCAAAGTGATATGTGATATGGGACGTCCTACTAATTAGACATATTTTGATTACACTGCAAAAACCCTGAAATATGGATACAGAAGTCATATACGAAATAGTTGAGTCATGCCAAGACAAGCCAGGTTGGATATACCAGGAACCCTGCATCGAATTATTTTTTTACGAATCCAAAGTCGAGGAGGTATATAGCTATTTCAGTTTGGCGGTTTTAAAAGGCAGTTTTTCAGCTTTTTTTGCGAAATAATTACGGAAATATTGTTTCATTGCCATACGTGCATATTGATTTGCTCTGGTGCCTATATATTTTTCATGGGCTACAATAACTGATATGACAAACTTTTTTGGTCCATCTTTTTCCTCGGCAAATCCTACAAACCAGTCATAGCGGGCATCGTGTGCTTTGTTGTCAATGGAGCCGCTTTTGCCACCTATGTTGAGCTTGGAAAGGATTTGGTCTTTTCGGTAATTCCTGAATGTCTTTCTGCAAGTGCCGGATTTTATCGTGGCCTTCATGAGATTATTAACAACGTTTGATGCCTTGGGAGTAATAGCCTGGTTAAGGGTGATTAAATGGCTGTGATAAATGACCTGTCCGGTTTCATTAGTTATCTGATTGACAATTGTGGGTTCTATCAGCCTGCCCTGATTGAGTATCGCCGATGTTATCAATGCTCCATGGATGGGAGATAATGTGGTTTTGTGATTGAATCCGCTGGCAACTTCAGCCCACTGATAAGGTTCATCAGATAAATAAATAGAACTGGGAGCAACTGGTATCTCGAAATCAATGTTTTGGTTGAATCCAAAGGCTTCGGCATAATTTTCAAGAACGGTTTTTCCAAGATAAAGCGCACCGATTTTCCCAAATACGGGATTAACGGACTGGGCGAATGAGTCCCTAAATGTTATCCTGTTGGTGTATCTGTTTGTTCGATCTTTAAGCTGTGATTTGTATAATGTGTGTTTTCTGCCATTATATTTAAGTGTGGAGCCTGGATTAAAATTACATCTTTCAATAGCTGCAGCAGCAGTGACTATTTTAAAAATACTAGCTGCAGGAAATCTGTTGTCGACACATGGATTGTTATACCGGTTTGTTTTA
>JAJSZR010000041.1 GCA_030262715.1 Deltaproteobacteria bacterium | reverse complement strand
AAAGGCGCGATGTCTGTTCGGGTCGAAAAAGCAGATCAGCCGGAAGTGGTTTTAGTATTCAAAAATTGGGGGAAGATTATGTCGATTTAACTTTCTGTGAAAATTGGTGTTCAATCACTAAATCACTAAATTCACTGACTCAGTCGCCTTATAACTTTATTGATGATTTCATTGAATTCCGTCAGCTTTAAGACATAAGCCAGTACTCCGTATGAAACAACGCCCAATGACACAGGTATAAACACCTTGACAGTTGAAAGCCAGATCCCCGGGCTGCCTGTAATGCGAATCTGGGCCCACCATACCAACAGGCCCATTATGCTCGAGGCCAGAAAGATTTTTACCAGAGACATGAAAAGCCTGCCTGCAGGATATCCGTCAATTTTTCTATAAAGCACTGTGGCCAGGAGCATGAAGTTGAGTATCATGGTGGCCGATGTGGAAAGCGCTATGGCCCTGTGCTGTAATTTGTCCAGTGTGGCAAGTATGATGCATATATTAAGCGCTACTGCTATAAAGCTTCCTATTACCGGCCATCGGGTGTCATCCAGGGCGTAGAATACCGGCACCACTATCTTCACTGCCGCATAGGCCAGAAGGCCAATGGAATAGAACCTCAAGGCCTGGGCAGTCATAAAAGTGTCTGATTGGGAAAACCGGCCGTGTTCAAAGATGAGTCCTACTATGGGTTCTGCCAGGACCCACAGCCCTACAGCAGCTGGAATCGTAAGTGCAAAGGCAAGGGTAAGAGACGAAACCAGCGTATCACCCAGTACTTTGTAGTCTCTCTTGATTGCCAGCCTCGCCACGACAGGAAGTGTTGCTATGGAAATAGCCACGCCAAAGAGCCCAATAGGGAACTGCACGAGCCGAAAGGCGTAATTCAGCCAGGCAACACTCCCTTCTGCGCAGCGAGAGGCGAAGTTTGTATTTATAAAGATGTTAATCTGGGTTGCGGAAAGGCCTATTATGGCAGGTACTATCAACCGGCCTATGCGTTTCAGCCCCGGGTCCGCCAGATCCATCACAGGCTTTAACCTGAAGCCCTGCCGCAGAATGACAGGCACTTGTATTCCCATTTGAGACAGACCGCCCAACAGGGTCCCTATAGCCATACCCACTATGGCTGGGTGTCCCCACAAAGGAAACAGCAGAGCAAGCCCTACGCCGACAATTATGGATGTCATGTTGAAGCAACTGGATGCAAGGGAGGGGATAAAAAAATAACCTTTTGTGTTCAATATCCCCATGAGTACAGATGAAAGAGAAACCAATAGCAAGAAGGGAAACATTATGATTGTCAGTCGCTGGGTGAGTTCCACCTTACCGGCGATTTTGGCAAAATCCGGAGCGAGCAGCATTACCAGTTCATTGGAAAAGATCATGCCAAGAATCACGGTCAGAGAAACCACTACAGTGAGTATTGCCAGGACGTTGTTTACAAGGCGCCAGGTCTCTTCTCTTGAGCGTTTTTGATCGTATTCGGTAAAAACTGTAACAAATGCTGAGCTCAGGGCACCCTCTGCAAAAAGGTCCCTCAGAAGATTGGGTATTCTGAAGGCCACTACAAAGGCATCCATTGCAGTACTTGCACCAAAGAGGCCTGCAAGCACCTGCTCTCTCACAAGTCCCAAAATACGGGAAAAGAATACGGCAATACTTACCGATCCTGCCGACCGGGCAAGATGGGAGGCGCTTCCATCATGGTTGGGCGCGTGTTGTGGACTCAAGATTACCTGATTAGTTTAGATAGCGGGAGGCAAGGACCAGATCACCTTTTTTTACTCCAAGGTGCCTTGCCACCACATCACATTTAGCCTTCAGAAAGAAAAAGATAGGGGCATCCGATTCTGACAGGGTCTCGAAATTTCCTTGACCTTTACTGATAATGACAGGGGCTTTTCTGAACAGCTCACGGAATTCCGGGGTACACTGGTCCAAAACAGTACCAGGGGCAGCACATCCGGATGAAATAATGGTTGCCACTTTGTCAAGGCCTGCTGCCATGGCGTCTTCTCTGGTAGCATCGTTAATTATAGGCTTTTCCCTGACCACATAAGTGACAGGACGGGCCAGAGTCTCTATCAGCAGGCGGTCAAAGACCGTCTCTCCGGCGTTGTCACCCAGATAGAGAATCCAGTCCGCCTGAGTTACTGCCTTTTTAAATTCCTCTTCATCCCATCGGCCAAAAGACTGCTCCATTATTTTTTGGATATCTGACTCCAGGTCATAACTTGATGATATCCCGAAATCAATGACATTTCCTGTTATGGCAAGACGTATAGCAAGTCCCAAAGGGTCTTCAGACTCCGATACGTCCTTTTTCAACTGAGGATAAAGGGCAAGTGCCTCCTCAGTCCCTTGTTTTTTCACTGTTTTAAAAGGGTCTGTTTCGTCTGTATAGCTATTTATAAGATCATATACCATTACCGCTGTCTTGGGTGGCGGATCATCCAGCTTAATATTTTTGATTTTTCCCCCAAGATCTATCAGCAGTCTCAGGATTTTTTCGTCAGAAAGGCCTACCAGGCGCCCGGTTCTCAAGGCCTGTATCATGAAACAGGGAATGCAGTCCAAAAATGTGCGCATAATTTTTCCTCAGCCGTTTACGGCTTGAAATTGGAAATTGGAAATTAGAAATTTGGCCTTCATGCTTTTGTACTGTTGATGAACGTATTCAATTTTGGGCTGAGTTTTTGGCATTCTTCACGACAAGTCAAAAGTAGTTTACACTTTGTTGATCTTGTATTTTGGTAGTGAAATTTGAAATTGGGAAAAACGCAAGGATGTAGATGCGTTACCTAATTTCGAATTTCGAATTTCCAGTTTAGACATCGGCTATTGCTTTGTATTCTGTCGCGTTTGACTCAGATAAAACATTTCTTGTGATCATCTCTCCCCAATTTCCAATTTCAACATTCCGTGAACGCTTAAATTTTTTCTTTAAGACACTTGCTTTTTATATCCTCTTAATCCATCTCCAGCGAATCCCGCCCGGGGTGTCCATTACCTCTACTCCAAGATCAAGGAGCCGCTGCCGGATATCATCTGCCCTGCCCCAGTCTCTTGAGGCCCTGGCCTCCTCCCTCTGGGAGATTAGACCCTGGATTTCCCTTGACAGCTCGGGATCAGGGACGGAAATATCCAGGCACCCAAGGACCTTGTCCACATCCTGTAGAGCATCCATGACATTTCTGGCGTCCATGGGTAAAAGCCTTTGGGCGGAAATGAGCGAGTTTACATGCCTTATGAATCTGAAAATTACTCCCAGGGCCTTTGAAGTGTTAAGGTCATCATTAATGGCATGGGTAAAGTCGTTTTTCATGGCCTCCAGGGCCTTTTTAATATCGGGTCCCGGTTCTCCGGCAGGCCCTTTACCCATTGTAATTGTAAGGACCTGGATCTCAGAGACAAAGTAGTCAAGCCGCTTCAAGGCCCTTGCTGATTCTTCCATATGGTCATAAGAGAAATGAATGGGCTTTCTGTAGTGTGTCCTGAGCAGGAAAAATCTCACATGCCTTCCGGTAAAGCCCTTTTTATTTAAATCCCGCAAGGTGACAACATTGCCTGCCGAGCGCGACATCTTCTTTCCGTCAACCAGAATAAGCTCGCTGTGAATCCAGGTCCGGGCAAGTGGCCGGTTCGTGAGGGCCATTGCAATGGCAATCTCGTTTTCGTGATGGGGGAAAATGAGGTCGCAGCCACTGGTATGGATGTCGAAAAATTCTCCCAGATAGCGCATTGACATGGCAGCACACTCAATGTGCCAACCCGGCCGGACCTGCCCCCATTTTGTCTCAAACCCAATTCCCCTTTTGAGTTCATTCAGGGTCACACGCTTGAAGAGGGTAAAGTCAACAGGACTGTCTTTCTCGTAATCGTCAAGGTCCACTGTCCTTCCAATGTCAATGCCGGAGAGATTTACCCTGGAAAGCCTTCCATAGGATGGTAGTTTTGAGATGTCAAAGTACACAGAACCGTGCTTGACATATGCATAACCTGCATCTATGAGTCGCTCGGTCAGTTGAATCATTGCTTCAACATGGGCGCTTGCCTTGGGATAGCAGGCGGCAGGTCTGATATTCAGGGCAGACGCATCCTCCATAAAGGCTTTGGTATAACGGTCGGTGAGCTCCTTGAGACTTGTCCCTTGAGATAGGGCGGCCTGTATCGTCTTGTCATCCAGGTCTGTGATATTCATCACGTGGGTGACCTCATAACCCTGGTATTCAAGTGTACGTCTCAAAAGATCAGCAACCACCAGCCTTCTGCAGAGTCCCAGGTGGGCGAATTCATGGACCGTGGGTCCGCAGGAATAGATACCTGCCTTTCCCGGATTCAATGGCTCAAAGATCTCCCTTCTCCGGGTAAGGGTGTTAATAAGCTTTAGGGCTTTGGCCTGATTTGCCTCCTCAACCTGTGGAACTGAAAAAATGTCTGTGCTCAGGTAACGGTCACCTCCATCAGGAAAGATTACGACCACAAGGCCCTGTTCAAGCTTCGCAGTCTCTGAAAGTGCTGCAGCCATGGCAGCCCCTGAACTCATCCCGACGAAAAGCCCTTCCTCGTGTGCAAGCTTTTTGGTCAGATCAAAGGCCTCATCTTCGTGCACATTGACAATGTCATCAGGAAGACGCTTGTCAAAGATCCCGGGTCGGTAGGATTCCTTCATATTCTTGAGTCCCTGGATACTATGACCAAAATAGGGCTCTACTCCAACTATTCGGACCTTTGGATTGAGCTCTCGAAAGCGTTGCGTAACTCCCATCAGGGTGCCGGTGGTTCCCATAGCAGCGATTACTACATCTACCTTGCCCCCGGTCTGCTCCCAGATCTCCGGGGCAGTGCTATGATAGTGCGCCAGACAGTTGTCAGGGTTGTTGTACTGGTCTGTGCAAAAATAGTTGTCAGGGTTTTCCAGTGCCAGCTTGTATACGGCCTCTATGGCACCATCAGTCCCCAGGCGGGCAGGAGTCAGGAGAATCTCGGCACCATAGGCCCGCATGATTTGACGGCGCTCGATACTGGCTGCCTCGCTCATGGCGATAAGACAGCGATAACCCTTTACAGCCGATACCATCGCAAGACCAATGCCTGTATTACCGCTGCTTGCCTCAAGGATTATCCTGTTCTTTGTAAGCTCTCCCCGTTCTTCTGCCCCTTCAATCATGGAGAGGGCTATACGATCTTTAATGGAACCTCCTGGATTGAAGCTCTCCATCTTTGCCAGGATAGTAACTTTTTTGCCGGGATCGAGGTGGCGAATAGGGACAAGCGGAGTATTACCAATTGTGTCCAGGATGTTTTTAACAGGTTTTCTCATTTATCTCCGAATCGAATCCTTCAGCAATATTATGCTTGAACCTAAATTGAGCGATTAGCCTTTAGCGGTTAGCTATTAGTTTAATGATTATCAGTCTGCCGCCCTGACAAGCAGGATGTTTTGTTATTACAAACTTTTACCCGTTGGGTGTTACCTGATTAACGTAATGCGTTGATTTTTCAAAGCTAAACGCTAATGGCTAACAGCTAATTGCTCAACCTAGGTTGGAGGTTACCAATTAATATATATGAACGACTATATTGACAAAAAAGCCAGGGATCAACATAAATTCACGGACTCTCCTTGACAAGGGCTGTGTGGTTGTTCACATTTACCCGCAAAAAAGAGACAATATTAGACGACGCCAAGAGCAATCTGTGCTTTGCTGGGAAAAGGTAGGTGGGCCTTGATCATCGTTTCGGCCAATACAATGTCAAACCGCAGAATATCGAACAAGGAATTATGAATGTCGAAGGGAATGACTTTAAAATCCTTCATGATTCGAGATTCCTTGTTCGATATTCGATATTCAAATGGCAGATCGCGTGGCCCAAACGATTATCAAGGCCGGCAGGTGTTGTGTATTATGCAAAAAAACAAGAGGTCTTCATGAAGACATTGCAGAATTTAAAAGACCTGAAGGACGTTGAATCCATCTGGATGCTGACCCGTGAATACAGAGGGATAGCCGGTGCAGGCGGAGTTAAGGATGTGAGTCGGGAACTTGCTGAATCACTGGTGCGTGCCGGTTATAAGGTTTCAGTCATTATGCCTCGTTACGGCTTTGTAAAACCTGAAGAGTCGGGTTTTAAGACACTTGGCCCACAATTCGAAGTAGACGCAAACTATACCCATGAGGAACGTAGGGAACGTGTAGGTTTTTGGCACCAGAATCTGGAGGGTGTTAATATAATATTTGTGGAGGCAAGGCGCTTTAGTGAAAAGATGGGGGTCTATACATACACCGGTGCAGAAGAGGCTTTTGATTCTACTCATAAAAAAGGGGAGGGCCACCTCGACTATTTTGCCATGAATATCCTGCTACAGAAGGCCGCGCTGGATTATGCAATTTTCACAGGTACCAGGCCGGATGTGTTTCATTGTCAGGATGGTCATACAAGTGTGCTCCCGGCCATGATGAGAGAAATTGAGGGCTTCCGGCACTATTTCATGAGGAGTAGTGCCTTGCTTACCATCCATAATGCCGGCTTAGGTTACCACCAGGATGTGGCGGATCTCTTATTTGCCATGGCTATGACCGGCCTCCCCCGGAGCATAATCTATGGCGCTGTTCTCAACGGCGCTTTTGATCCGTTTCTTGCCGGTGCCACTTATGCGCCTATAAATACAGTGAGTGAAAACTACGCGAGAGAGCTTCAGGAGACAGAACTTGACGCCCTTACAGGCTGGCTGGGTCATGCCCTCAAAGATAGGGGCATATTTATAGAAGGAATTACTAACGGCATAAATCCTGATGAATTTAGCCCCAACAATCCGGAGAAATTAGGGCTTCCTGCGGCCTTTGATCCGGCTAGGGGTGATCTGGCCGGAAAGGCAATCTGTAGAAAGGAACTTATCATCAGACTGTTGTTTGCTGAGATTGGCGAAACCCAAATGTATGGCTCCATTGATTACAATCCAAGTCAGCCACTTATTACTGTTGTAAGCCGATTCAGTGAGCAAAAGGGCCTGGATATACTTGACCAGGCCCTGGAAGGCCTATTGGCAAAGGACAAAAAAATTCAGGTAGTAATTCTTGGCAATGGCAGTATGGATATAGAGAACCATCTCACTTCTCTGGCAGAACACCCTGCTTACAAGGAACGGCTTGCAGTGCTTATCGGATACGATCCAGGGCTTGCAAACCTTATTTATGCTGCAGGGGATTTTTTTGTAATTCCTTCCCGATACGAGCCCTGTGGACTCACTGACTTCATGGCCCAGCTCATGGGTAACCTGCCCATTGTCCATACCACAGGGGGGCTGGTCAAGGTAAGAGATGGTTTTAACGGTTTCTCTTATAAGGATCATACGCCTAATGCACTTGTTCAGTCCGTGAGCAGGGCCTTAAAGACCTACAGGGATTCACCTGATACGATTAAGGAGATGCAAGTAAATGCAGTGCATAATATATATAATAATTACACCTGGGATAAAGTAAGGGAGAAGTATATAAAACTCTATCGAAAGGCTATGGAAGTTAATAAGGAAGTAATAAGGAGCCTGGCATCCTTCACGACAAGTCAAAAGTAGTTTACATTTTGCTGATCTTGTATTTTGGCAGTGAAATTTGAAACTTGAAATTTGAAATTGGGAAAAACACAAAGATGTAGATGCGTTACCTAATTTCAAATTTCGAATTTCCAGTTTCGACATCGGCATTCAATTTGATAATACACGCTTTTTCGAAAAAAGTGTAAACTGGTGAATGAAGGATGCCAGGAGCATCTTGGAAAATGAAAGGAGAAATCATGGACACGATACAGATCATGCCATGCCTTGATATGAAAGAGGGAAGGGTAGTCAAGGGCATACATTTTGTAAACTTGAAAGATGCAGGTGATCCAGTAGAAAACGCGTCGTTTTATGAAAAAGAAGGGGCTGATGAACTGGCCATGCTGGATATTGCCGCAACTTTAGAAAACCGAAAGACCATGCTGGAATGGGTCAAAAGGGTCTCATCAGTTATTAGTATCCCATTGACAGTTGGTGGCGGCATTTCCTCTTTGGAAGACATAAAATCGGTCTTTGGGGCCGGTGCTGATAAAATATCCATGAATAGTGCTGCTGTTAAGAATCCGGATCTGGTCAGGCAAGCAGCAGATGCTTTTGGATCAGAGAAGGTGACAGTGGCCATTGATGCCAAAAGAAACAAGGATATGCCATCCGGATTTGAACTGGTTGTCTCAGGTGGCACCAAGCCTGTAGGCAAAGACGCTGTGGACTGGGCAAGACAGTGTCAGGAACTAGGTGCCGGTGTCATACTTCCAACGAGCATGGATGGCGATGGTACACAGACCGGCTACGATTTGGAATATACAAAGGCTATTTCAGATGCGGTAGACCTGCCTGTGGTCGCATCGGGTGGGGCTGGAACGCTGGAGCATTTTTACGAGGGAGTTGTTAAGGGAGGCGCGCAGGTTTTATTGGCTGCCTCGGTTTTTCATTATCGCACCATAAGCATTGGGGAGCTTAAGAGATATCTGCAAACAAAGGGCCTACAGGTCAATTTGTAGGGCAAGGTTCATAAGTTCAAGCGAAGTAACCTTGGTCGGGCTGCCATTATACTTTCAATACATCATGGCTGGCGGATAGCTACTCTCTGAATGGATTTAGTGTGCGTACCCCCGTTTTTGTAAAGTCCTTATGGTTTCGGGTTACCACTGTTAAATCATGGATCAAAGCCGTAGCGGCAATCTGCTTGTCAAGGGCGTTCTCTGGATGAGGTACCCGCAGCCGCCCCCAGAGCTGAGCAATGTTTTTATCAAGATCCAATATAAAGTCCTGGTATTTGACAAGTAGCTTCTCCAACCATTTTTCTAACTGGGCCGCTTGGCGGGTATCACCTCGATGGCGTATTAACTCCACGCCCCGGCGCAGCTCTCCTACCGTGACAACTGACACAAAAACCGGTGCTCTCTCACTTGTGACAAGCTTGAAGAAATCTTGCACGCCTTTATTGGCCTTTGACCGTTTTCTAGCCTCGCTTATTACATTTGTGTCAACCAAGTACATGATCTTCTTCATGCTCGTTCTCTATTCGCTCGAAGTCATCATCCCGGCCCACATTCGGCATGGACGAGAGCACTTCCGCAAAGCTCTTCCTGTTAGAAGGCAGCAACACTTCCTTGAGAATGACACGATGTTCGGCTTCAGCACTTCGCCCATGACGTGCGGCACGTTGTTTGAGAACGTCGACGATGTGTTTATCAAGATTTCTAACCACTAAATTTGCCATATTTTCACCTTCAATTGTATGTTTGATGCTAGCAATGATAGCATATCGGCTAACATATTGCTAGCATTGATTGCACCAATATGCAAAAATTTTCCGCCTGTGCGGTTACACATCGGATTGTGCAACACACGAAAAAGAAAAGAATTATCACGAAAGCACGAAATACCGAAAACACGAAAAGAATATCAGCAACTGGATAGTATAGGAATTTCCTTTTTAGACACGGATTACACGGATGGCCACGGATCAGGGCAGTGTAATCAGTAAAATCCGTATTAAAGATTTTTTAAATTCGCCCGAAGGGTGTTAATTTGATTCCTATGTCTTGTTTCGTGTTTTCGTACCTTCGTGTTTTCGTGATTGATTTTGGATAGTTTTTTAATGCACAGGTCCAAAAATTTTCTGTGCGGTTAGGAATATCGGGTGATGCTTGGGAGTGCTGTTACTTGAAGCTCAGGTCCACACGGCTGTCTTTTAAATTCTCAACCTTTTCCGGAGTCAGTGCTTCAGGTTCGATTAAGAACAGTCTCTCAGGTTCAATTTCTCCCTGGCCTAATATATAGTTTTTCACTACTTGTGCCCGTTCATTTGCCAGGGACCGCAGGTCGTCGTCTGTGATCTGGATGTTTTCCAGAATCAGCGCCTCCATTTCAGGCACAGAGATGTTCTTTGTGATTCCCAGGATATTTTTGGGTTTCTTGAATTTTCCGGCCTTATACGCCATTTTCAGATATTTCTCATACTCTTCAGGTGCGATCGTAACCGAATCCACTGAAACAGCGGCGGCCTCTTTTTTCTTCATTTTCTTGAATTTCTGGGCTTTGATCTGTTTTTCAAACCTGTATGTAATCAGCCCCTGCCTGTCCTTTTCAATATCCGCAAACCCGGTAACTTCCAGTTGCAGGCGTGGTCGTTCATAAAGGGCCTTTACCAGCGTATCCAGTTTTGTCTTGTCCGCGTCTGTCAACTCAGCACTTCCGGCATCAAATTCAAAATGGCTGAGATCTTCACCGCTGCCAAACGTTGCACTTATCAATGAGAACGGAGAGGTGGCTGCCTTGATCAGGATGTTCTTGATCATTTTCAGGACAATTCCGCTTACGCTGAATTCCGGGTCGTCGATGCGGCCGGTTACAGGCAGGCGAAGAACGATTTCGCCGCTTCTGTCTTTCAGCAGGGAAACCGCCAGTTTAACCGGCAGGTTCAAGGAATCCGGACTCTCGACGCTCTCACCAAAATCAAACTGATCAATATAAACGTTGTTGGTTGAATCCAATTTTTTCCGGTCAATCAGATAACTGAGGTCCAGGGAGAGTTTTCCTTTCTGGATTTTATGACCGACGTATTTTCCGGAATATGGGCTGGCGGGGCTCAGGTCAATGTCCTTGAACCGGACCTTCAGGTCAACAAAGAGGTCTTCCATGAGCGGATTAATGGTGCCTGTGATCTCAAGCGGGGCGTAGCCGTTAAGTTTGCCCTTGAAGCTGACATCGGCCCTCTGGGTCTCTTCGGATATAAGGCCGCTCACAGTGCCTTGAATGTCCACTAGGTTTGCCGAATAGCTCGGGGTGATGGAACGGTCTGAAAAACTGATTTTACCGTCCTTGCAGGTGATCTTGCCTATGTTGATCGGCACTGTTTCTGTGTCTTCAGGTTCGGTGGCCTCCAGGGCCGGTCCGGCTTGAGCTTCTGCCGGTTTCGAAGTTGCAGGGGATTTTTCAGCTTCAGCAGTGACGATGTTCTGGAGATTCAGAGAACCGTCTGCATTGACGACGATACGGCTGTCAAGGGCTTCAAGGGCGATCTCATTTATATTAACATAGATGGGCGAAATCCCTACATCGATCCCGTTGATCAGGAGTTGTTTCCATCTTACAAAATCATCGCCCTGGGTATTGTCCTTCGTGGCAAAATCGGCCACAGTGACGTTGCCCCGGTATTTAGCCTGAAGGCCAGGTGCTTCGGTCTGAGACAGAGAGAGTGCGCCTGTGGTGGAGAACTTGCCATCGGAGACAATGACCTCAAGGATGCCGGCAAGAAAAGGCTGAAACCACGCCAGGTTCAGATCACTGATTTCGAGCTGCAGATCAGCAACAACCGGATTGATGCCGAATTCGCCCCGGGTTCCGACGGCAGCGGCTTTATTCAATTTGCAGGACAGATCAATTCTTCCCTTGGCGTTGGTCTTGGTGGAGATGTCCCGGCCTTCAAGACTGATTTCATCCAGCGTCAGGTTACCGTCATGGTCGGACGCCAGGTTTTTCCCCTGGACAGTGAAATTCTGTATGGATAATTTCTTCACTGTGGCCAGCCAGGGCGGCTCATTTTCAGCGCTGGTAGAGGGCTTATCTACTGGGTCCTGGGAACCGGTAAGGGCTTGAATATTTAGATCTCCGTTTTCCAGCCTGCGGATCAGCAGGAAGCCCTGTTCTGCTGAAATCTCTCCTACTGTAAATTGCTTTCGCGCGGTATCAACGGATGTATCCATGATAGATAATGCCGGAAGTTTTAAGATATCGGTTTTCTCAGGGGCGTCTGCACCTTGGATCTGAAAAAAATCAGTTAAGGACACAAGACCACTATCTAGCCGGATTTCGTCAATGGCCAGAGTGAGAGGTTTAGTTTCCTCGGCCCCGGAGGTAGTTTCTTCAGTTTCAGCAGATGGAAACAGAGAGTGAATGTTGAGCATTCCGGCTTCGTCACGGGTGATGCTGATCTCAGGTGATTTAAACTCAACACTTGTCAGATGAATGTCTTTGGCCAGAAAACGGGACCGTAACCAGGTGGCATGAAATAATGCCAGTTTTAGCAGGGGACGTCTCGATATATCGACTATCTCCAGGTCTTTGAGCGCCAGATCTCCTGAGGATGAAAGCCTTGGCGCCTTGTCCTTGAACTGGATATAGGACAAGCTGACAGTGACATCCAGGGAACCCGAGGTAATTTGCAGATTTGTCTTCAACGGAACGTATGCAAAGTAATAGGGGAGGTCGACTCCCTTCAGCTCGATATCAAAGACGGTTTCCAGGGAATCGGCAAAAGGTTTGGTCTTGCCGACCATCGATACCGGTTTGTCATTAAAAATTGCAGAGAAGTGCGGCTGAACGAATACTTCCAAATCGCTACCGATATCAGATAGAAAGGGAATTGCCAGATTCAGTTCGCTGATCTTATGGATCTTGTCTTTTGGTTGATCCAGGAAGTCCGCGCTTCCATTGAGGACCTGGATATTGTAAACGGCAAATTCGAACAGCCCGGATGCAGAATCAGGCGATTTTTCGATAGCCGTTGACTCACTCGGTTCCGAGGAACTGATCAGGTCTGAAAAATTGTAGCCCCCGTCCATGTTGCGGACAATCCTGACAAAGGGCCCTTCGAGCCTGAATTCCTTAATAACAGGGGCAAGTTTAAAGATCGAGACGCCCTGCAAGTTTACGTACAGGCTGGTGAAGGACACAAAATCCGCCGGCTCTTCCCGTTCCTTTACCGTTAGCCCGATGATGGTCAAGGACAGCGCATACGGGTTCAGCTTTATCTTCTGAATCACCACGGGCCGATTAAGGGCCGCTGAAAGCTTTTTAATTGCAACGCTCTTAATGATCAGTGGCAGGATCAGAAAACCAGTGATGGTATAAACGGCAAAAAAAATAGCTATGCCAAGAGTGAATTTTTTCAGGCGTTCCATACTCACGAATCAACGGTTCAGATTTTCGATGAACCCTGAACGGTTACGAATATAAATATATATCAAGTGGCACCTCTCACTAAATCCCGATGCTGGCACGAATGTTGAGATGTATTTTCACAATAAACTATAAAGACAGTCTGCACCATGGTTTTTTGCAATAGCAAGATGAATGGCACCAGCACGTAAACCCTTTACAAATTGTCTTAAGAAGTTCCACAGCAAGGGTAAAATCTTCCGTTTTTGGTGAGATGAGGTGGAAGGATTCATTGATGAGCGTATCGAAGGTTTGGATGGCCTTTTCAGCTTCACTAGAGGCGATCTGACTCCTAAAATAGGTCTTCCAATTTAATGAATTTTCCTAAAGAGACAGGTGCATCAAGGCTTTTTGCAACCCATATGGTCTTTTCTGAGGGAAGGAAGACCACACTTTGGACTGTTGCTTCATTAGCTACCCATTCACTCCTTAATGCCTCAATGGCTTCATTAACCAAAAATGGTTCCTTTTTACAGGATTCTCCTAGCTGTTCATCACGAAAGATACTGTAGTTGTAGCTAAAAAAGTCATCAGGTAGAGAAGAGCCTGGTGGCTTAGATATAAAAGGGGCCTGAATGGACTTCATAGCCGAGGTTTGATAATGGTTAGTTACAGTAATTATCCCCTCTCTGCTTTTCCTCTTTTTCCAATTTTTGGCGGATAGCTCAAGGACAAAGGCCTCATTATCTGAGGCCAAAAGTACATTATTCCCAATGCTTCTGGGGGCCGAGGTTATGGCTCTCTCAATATCATTTATGGATAAGGCATGCTGCAGTGCATGGCGATAAAGAAGCCCTGTAGGGACCCCTTTTCTATTCTTATCAAGGGCATAAGAGGCATGGCTGGTTAAGACAAGGCCATTTGCATTCATACCTGTTAAACACCCTATATAACCAGGCCATGCCAAAGAGAGAAAGGGATAACCTTCTTTTGGCTTATAGACAAAGACTGTATTTAAATGGGCCATTAAATCTGTAAAGATGTCATAATCCAGGTTTCTACCACAGACGGTATGGCCATCTTTAGTAATTGCAAATGAGGAGCAGGACAATAAATTAAGAAGGTCATCCAGCACATTTAGCAGTAAAATAAAATAATAGGGTACATTTGCCCCCTTTGATGCTGAAAGCATCTCCTCTCTCAAGGCATCTGGGATATAGCGATTCATTGTTTTAGCAAAAACCATTAGAAGCCAATATAAAAGCCTGCCAAATACTGACCATTTTCTCCTTGAAAGATAGTCAATAAATTTAGAGCGTATCAAATGAATCTCTTCTCTAAGAGAAGCCCCGTGCTGCAGCCCCATTTCTGAGCAGTTTCCCTCAAGCTGTAAGACAGTAAGTCCCTTTTCCCTTAAAATAAATTTTTCTTCAGGCAAGGTTTTCATAATTCAACTTAATCAAAGCCAAAGAGATCAAAGGTTTTAAACCAGAGATCTGTTCCAGTCTCCACTATGGAACATTCTGCACAATAACTACGAAGAGTTCAAGGCAACTATGATGAGAGCTATCAGAGAGTGAGACTTATTCCGTTTTTTGTCTTGACGATTAGGTACACTTTAGTTCACCCTTTGCAATGAACAATATGTGTTTTATGATTATAAATGTCCGATCATGGAAGGACTCACAAAACAAGGTATCTCCATGCACTATGAAGGTCCTATATACCGGCCTCCCAGCGAAGCAGATTCGCTGTTAGTCCAGGCCACTATCGGGTGCCCTCATAACCAATGCACTTTTTGCATGGTCTATAAGAGCGGTCCCAGGTACCGCGTCAGGCCGGTAGCGGATATTAAGAAAGACATGGTGGAAGCAAAAAAGATTTACGGCCCTCATGTGCGCACCATGTTTCTTCCCGCCGGGAACACAATAGCTATGAACACACAGGATCTGGCTGATGTGTGTTGTTTTGCCAGGATAACCTTTCCCTGTCTTGAGCGGATCACGGTCTACGGGTCCTCTCAATTTATCCACAAGAAAGGACCGGATAAGCTTGGACAGTTGGCCAGAGCGGGCCTTGGACGCATTCATGTGGGTCTTGAATCAGGTGATGACGTCATATTGAAAAATATTCGTAAGGGTACCTATGCCCAGGAGCAGATCGAAGCAGGCAGATGGTCAATGGCCGCAGGGATCGAACTAAGCCTGTATGTTATCTTGGGGATCGGAGGCCAGGAAAGAACATACGAGCATGCAAAAGAGACTGCCCGGGTGATCAATGAAATTGCGCCCGACTTTGTCCGGCTGCGCACCTTTGTGCCAAAAATAAATACACCTATTTTGGAAGATGTCTTGGCAGGTCGTTTTAAGATGCTCACGCCTCACGGCGTTTTAAGAGAAACAAGGATCCTTCTTGAAGGCCTGAATATTAAAACTTTACTTACCAGTGATCACTATACGAACTACATCAACCTTCACGGCCCCCTGCCTCAGGACAGGCCAAGGCTCCTGAAAGAGATAAATAACGCCCTTGAACGGGATGAGTCTGATTTTCGACCGTTTTTTGTAGGGACCGAATGACGAGGAATGGATGATTCAGCGGAGAGTGATGTGACAAAGAAAATGATCCTTTCGGCAGGGATAATATTAGTCAGGAAGAATGGGATTCAATGGAAATATTTATTGCTCAGGGCCTTTGGTTATTGGGATTTTCCAAAAGGGATTGTGGAGCCGGGTGAGTCTCCTGTTGAAGCTGCCAAGAGAGAGGTAGAGGAAGAGACTACTTTGAATGACCTTAATTTTCAATGGGGATATGATTACAGGGAGACAGAACCTTATAGCCGTGGCAAGGTGGCCCGTTATTATATAGCAGAGACCAACAAGTCCGGCGTAAGCCTTCCGGTAAATCCGAATATAGGGAAACCGGAACACGATGAGTATCGCTGGGTATCATATGAAGAGGCAGTTTCTCTGGTGGCGCCAAGGGTTAGGCTGGCCCTTGAATGGGCTCAAAAGACTATCACTGCCGGGCCATAAGGGCCGCCCCTAAAAGCCCAAGTTGAGGAGATATCACTATATAAGTCGGGATGTGTTTTAATACCTTTTCCATGCGGCCCTTGGACTCAAAGGCCTGTCTGAAGCCTCCTTCACTGAGTATTGGGAGTATCTTAGGAGCAATCCCTCCTGCTACATATACTCCGCCTGTGGCAAGGCACTTAAGGGCGAGATTCCCTGCCTCTGCCCCATATATGCTGCAGAACATACTGACGGTCTGTTGGCACAGATCGTCTGTCCCTTGCACGGCATGTCTGGTGATGTGAGCTGCCTTGTCTTTTTCCTTTATGGATTGCTTGGAAAAAACGCTTTCTTTGGAATCTCGCTCTTCCAGTAAGAATTTGTAAATATTGACCAACCCCGGCCCTGAGAGGATCCTTTCTACACTGACATGGGGGAATTCCTTCATCAGGTATCTTAATAGGCGTATCTCTTCTTCGTTTCTTGGCGCAAAGTCCACGTGTCCACCTTCTGTGGGCAAGACTTTGTAGCCCTTATTGCAGGGTGCAAGTATGGCCTGGCCAAGCCCTGTGCCGGCGCCCAGCATAGCTTTGGGGCCGTCTGATATCGGCTTTCCTCCACCGATTTGGATCAGATGGTCTCTATGTAAGACAGTAATGCCCCGTGCAGCTGCCTCAAAATCATTTATAAGACGAAGGGTTTCCAGGCCAAAGCGCTTTTTCAGGTCGTTACCGTCAATAGTCCATGGAATATTTGTGGCCTCAACCCGGTTTCCCTCCACCACCCCGGCAACAGCCAGACATGCACAAAGGGGGACTTGTTCAGGCACGTCCTCTACAAAAACCGCAAAGACGTCTTCAAATTTATCAAAGTCCCTTGATGGATAGTGCTTTTCAAAAATGATCGTATTTCCCTCTATAATGGCAAAGCGGGCATTGGTGCCCCCGATGTCTCCGGCAAGGACTTTCATTACTTATTGTCCTTTCTTGAATACATAGACGTTCACAGGTTCGGGGTTAACGTCTCCGGCATACACGCAATGCCCGATTGAAGGGAGGGCGTTGAGCGAAGCGGCGTGTACGCTGTGTTAACCGATGTGCGCTCGCCCCTTGGCCTTGCTCTCACATCAGCCCTGATCAGAGTGCTTGTGTAGCTGCTGGATGGCCAGTTCTGCAATCGCCCGTGTGACGAAAAGGCTGCTCACATCGTGGAGATCGGTGATGTGACGCTCCGCGTTGGCCAGCGAGATGTGTCCCACCCGATAAGCCCTGACCACGACACCTAAGGAGCCTACCGGTGTCAGGTTCAAGCGCTTGGCTTGCTCCCGCACGGCCACCAGGTCATCCATCGGTCAACAAAACGGACACACCTTCTTGCTGGCAAAGGTAGAGGCATTCGCGTTCACCATTTTGTAGCTCTTCAAAACCCTTTTCCTGTGTCAACCGCATGAGGTCTCGTTGGGACAAGGTATGCCGTTGAACAATGCCCAACTCCAAAACGTGACCTTGCGGTACACGACCCTGTCCGACAGCCTCCGACCACACTGCGTCAGGGATGTGTAAGACGTCGAAGATACGCAGGAGCGAGAGACAGCCGATTTCGGTCAGGTGGATAAGCGGGCCGGCATCTACTACAGCGAGGTTCACTCTCCCAGTGCCCACACCAGGTCCTCCATCATTGCGTTGTGCTGCCGTTCGGCTAACTCAACCAAATCAATACCCACGGCTTCGATGGCCTTATCGCGGGCAATCTCCCCGCGCAGATAGCGGCCCAAAATATGCTCCCGCCACAGTTGCCGCAGACCGGTCTTGAAGGCCAAAGTCATCACCTCGGCCTCAGGTTTGCGGGTCTCACGCACGAGTGTTTCCAGGTAAGTCAATATATTTGTCATCGTTTTATGCCTCCGTCAACCTGCCATTTGAAATGGCTGGGCGAATTTCGGTTAACGTTTTGCAGATAGAAGAAGTTGCCGAAGGCAATTTTGGGAAATCTTTGATTTCCCTTTTATCCGCTGTTAGACGATGCTTGGGCACGTTTCTTCTCGGAAATTTCATTTATACTACTACGTCTGCGACAAAAGTTTCCATGATTTCTTCTCTAAATGTCTCTATGTGGAATTTGATTGCAGATTTTACATCCTCTAATACATCCTCGTATGTATCTCCCTCGCCAATTACCACCCCATTCAATCCCAAAGGATAGGCTACATATCCCTCCGGATGCTTCTCAACTATTATCTTTAGCTCTCTTATTCTATCACCTCTGTCTTTAATTAGACTTGTTGGCTTTATAAGGTATATCCAATTCAGCCAACGTTTCCAGCACAAGCGAAGCCCGATAGGGTTTTGGCAAAGTCGTTTGTGCCGTGTTAGCCGACGTTTTGATTATTATTGACTAATAATTGCACGGAACTTGTCAATGAAAATGAGACACCTTTTGTTCAAAATTAGAGTACATTTGACTCACTCGTCAGGTTCTTAGGTATCCCCTTGTTAGCCATAAAATGTACCCCCCTCAATCCCCCCGTCGGGGGGACTCCCTACCTGGCTTCGGCCCTTCGGGCCTGCACCCAGGTAGGCTTAATATTCTGCACAGCTTCATTATCCGGTTTGTTGTGTGCCGGGCAAGGCCCGGCTGCTAATTGGTGATGTCTGGGATTGTGACACAGGTCCCGAGCAAAGTCCATACCCAGCCTGACGGAGGCGAAGGGTAGCCAAAG
>JAJSZR010000040.1 GCA_030262715.1 Deltaproteobacteria bacterium | reverse complement strand
TTTTCACTTTGGAATCTTGTAGAAAAATCTAAAATATCAGAGGCGTAACCCGTTTCCATAGGCTGCCAGTTTAGCTCAAGCCACAACCTTAGTCAAATGGGAAGGCAAATCTGTTGATTTAAAGTTTACCGTACCTTTTTTAGGCAGAGGGTCTCCTTCCTTTACAAGAACTTCCCTAACAGTCTTGCTGCCTCCGACTTTGGCTAGAACCTCAAAGGCAATAGAAGATGATGCAGGAATAGCACCAATTGACGCATCGGTGCGTGTAATGATAATTTTGTCATTTTCGAGTTTAACAGGACCACCATCAGAATCGAAAGCGAATACTTTAAATACATTCTCTCCTGGTTTAGCGAGAGCTACTTCAATGATCGCTCCATCTCGAAGAGAGATTCGCCCGGAAGACCATCCAGTGTCAAGACTATCTATCTGTAACTCCGTCCCTGGATTTACTGGTCCTGTCATCCTAACGGCGATTTTCGCTTCGGATTGTTGAGTACGAGCGATAAAATTAAAATTTAAACCAAACTGCCCACCGGTATTAATTGCTCCGCGGGAGCTTTTGCGCCCCCTGCTTTGAGAACTCCAGTCAATTGATTCGGCAAAAACGGCAGCTCCTTCAGAAACTGCTGTCATTGGATTAAGATCAGTAGAAGCGGCGATTCCTAATTCGAAAGCTACTTTTTCACGCAAAGGTTGATAATTAGTAGGGCCTCCCACGAAAACGATTCTCTCAACATCATCCGGACTGATTCCGGCTTTTTCCATTGCTTCACGGGCAGCTTGTATTGACTCATCTACTTTAGGAGCAATTAACTCATCAAGTATTGAACGCTGAAGAGGAATATCAATATATATATCCTCTCCGGACTTATCACGAATTCTTACAAAAGATTCGTCCAGTCCAATGACTGTTTCTTCCTTTGAAAAAAGTTCAATCTTTGCTCTCTCTGCGGTCCAGATAGCGACCCGGTCAAGCGTTTTAAATTCAGGATTTACAGAAAAATCCTCAGGAAGAGCAAAATGATCGAGTAGCCAAGGTTTGACAATGTTATCCACAAGCACTCGATCGAAATCTCGGCCGCCACACATTGCAATACCACCGTGCGAAAGAAGATTGACACGTCCGCCAATGCTTTCTGCTATTGCAATGTCGAGTGTGCCGCCGCCAAGGTCGTAGATCAAAAACTTCCCATCTGTATTGCGTTTACGCATGACACTCATGACCGCCGCCACAGGTTCCTGCATGAGAGCAACCTTTCCAATGCCAGCCTTTCGTGCGGCCTCCATGGTTCCATCCTTCTGCATCTGATTAAATGCCGCAGGAACGGTAACAACCGTTCCGATATCAGGATCGTGTCGCATTTCTTCAGGTAGATATCCAAATAGGACTTTGAGAATTTCGGAAGAGCATTCTTCAGGTGTCATGGAAATGTTTACGGCATTGAAATTGACAGGAGTGTTTGTCCCAATGATCCGCTTAAAAAGCATTGCAGCATTATCCGGTTGCCATGGAGCCGAATCATAGGCTTTTTGCCCTAAATATTTATGCCCACGGCGGTCAATCAAAATCGCAGACGGCGTCACATCGTTCTGTTCCGGGCTCTTCCAGATGCGTGTCTCAGAACCATCGTATGAGCAGATCGCGCTATTGGTCGTGCCAAGGTCAATGCCAACAAAGTTTTTCATAGTTCCACCTTCCTCAAAATAACGGTTCCTGTTCTGACCAAACCTTCTTCTTCCATAATGATGGGTTCGAGCATCTGGTCGACAACTAAATTATCATCAGGATCAAAATCTTCAGCATTCAAAGCTGTTGCTGCCATTCCAATATCGTAAACCTGGCCTTCAACATTAACTAAACGTATCCCCGCTTGTTTGAGATTTTCAATAAGCCGTTTCAGGTAAAAACGATGTTGATTTACATATCGGGAACTCTCACCAGCATCTAATTTGTCAAGTAGCCTGGAAAAAAGCCTGGAAAATCTCCAGCTTTCAACTGCTAAGTCAATTAAAGATTGTTTAATATTTTTTTGATACTGATCGTCATTTTTACTCATGAAATCTCCATCTTCATATATATTCTATTACTCGTGCGAAGACGTAATTGGTGTGTGAAAATTTCAATTTATGAATTGTGTTTCATCTTTACGCGAAGATTAATCTTCACTATTTTTAGCCATTTTGGGGTTATATCTTTTATATAATTCATCTATAGTTCCCTTCTCTTGAGCCCCAAATACTGGTCCGATTAACTCATTGTATTCTGTAGAGTATTTTGGATACTTCTTTATAATCTGTGGATTTTCTTTATACAGAAAATACAGCCCAAGACCCCTTGCACATAAAGGAGGTCTAATACATGCATGTAAATATGTTTCACTTAAAGCATTCAGAACCATATCTGGGTCATTAACGTTATACCCCATACCTTTCCTTCTATGCATCCAGGTACTTGCAAGCGATTCATGCGGCTCTTCATAGGGTCTTGCTTTTTGGGCTTTGTTAAAAATTGCTACAACAGAATCTATTGTTTGATCACCTAATGCCTCCTGACTTACGAACTGCTTGAATAAGTTTTTAATTCCCATCAATAGACTCCTTTTTATTAACTTTTTTATAGATGGTTTAACGTTGAATTAACCGGTGGGGGTTTTGCGTCCGGTTTGAATGATTTGTTGTACTGTTCATTACCAATTATTTAAAATCCATTCTTCAATCTCTTTATTTAATTCAACCAAATAGGCAAAATTCCCAAAGGCTAAATGAACATCTGACTTGTTGATCTGTTCGATGTCAGCAGGGTGGCCTGCTTTATTTCTTGACTCACGAATAATATATTCCAAGGCCGACCAAAATCCTTCGTATCGTTTGCGTAGGCGATTGCCAAATTGTTTTTTTCTTTGGTTTAATTCATGTCGAATACCGTCTACTATCTTACTTATTTTCCAATCTTTTAAGTTTTTTGAAGGTTCATCGCCTTTTCTTTTAATGCTTTCAACAATTATTCCATTAAGGTTTAATATAAGTCTTTCAGAAGCGCACCCAAGCATAACAGCAGCGGCCTTAAAACAATCAGCACTGTACGTTTTTAGAGCTTCGTCTAAATACGATTTTGTTATAGGGTCTATTTTTGCTTTTTCAGATAGATGATCGAGATATCCTTGAGGATTCCCAGGATCTCTGTTTAAATATTCAAATGTTTCATTGCCTTTTTCACTTACTTCAAAAAACGAAGTAGACATGTTTGATATTCCAGACCCCAAAAAAATATCTCCATTTCTTAATAAGTCACTCCAAACATGTTTTAATACTTTTTCATTCTGCTTCCTTTGGCGGCCATGGTTTTGGCAGATTTTATCTAATGCGCTTTTTAGTGTTGTTTCGGCTTGCAAAGTTTCTCCACGCTTATTAATCCGGTCAATTTCTTGACAGAGAACTATTTTTATTGTTTGGTAGTCTGGATTTTTTAACATTTGAAATTCCTTTTGTTTTTCGATCAGACCATTTCATTAATTCCATTATTATTGTATCGCTTGGTAATTTGCCCGTTTTGCCTAAAAACACAGCAACAATAGAATCCAACATGTCATGCTTATGTATAATATTCATTTCCATTTTTTTATCCCCTTTAAATTAAAAGCATAACGCCAAGTTCAGTTGTGTGGGTCACCAATCTACAGTAAAAACTTCGCCACGACTGCCAGACATTGGCTGATTGCAAACAGTGCAATACCAGGCATTCTCATCAACCCTTGAAACAGGTGAAATTGTTTTTGGAGTTTTATGTAGGCAATTTGGACAAATTGGATATGAATATTTTGGATGGGTGAAATATCCAGGAGGATCAACGAAAGTAAATTCTTCCAATGAGAGTTCGTCTGTTGGTTCAGTGTGTTGGATGTTTTTATTTATTGTACGTTTATAAAAATAAATACAAGTAGCAGACAACAAATAAGCTAAGCATATTAACCAGGCTATAGATGTAATAATGATTCCCATTTTAACCAATAGACATGATGTTAATGCTACAAAAATGCCTGTAGCTATTACTGTAATTTGTGTTAATAGTACATGCTGTCTCACCGATAGACCTCAAACGTTATCACTTTAAATTAAAAGCATAATGCCGGGCATCATCTGGACCAAAAGCCGCCAGGCTTTTGGGATCAGAGTGAATGCCCATGTTCGATGGTTTCATGCCTTAAGATCATTAGGAACATACTTTGAGTTTTCAATGATTAACTGCCTATTGGGGATAGGGTTTCCTGTAAGTTCCTCCAGTCCATCTAAGGCACTACCGACATAATCGATCCCACGACTCATTTCTGTCCACATTGCCCTGCCATAATCGATAAAATCTCGATGGGCAAAACACCTCAAAGTATGCAGCCATACGGCAACCCCAGTGAGGTCGCGAGTTCTTCCGTCTTTCTGAAGGCCTTTTGCCAGGGATGAAAGGTTGAGGAGAATCTCCGACAATTTGCCAGGAGGGGTGCTATAGCCAGAGTCCAATACTTCTTGCAGGAGACCGTTTTTCTGGGTGATTTGCATACGTATGATCGTTCCGATAGCGACAACCATCCCAACATCGTCATCATCTCCGTCGCGTAGCTTTTGCAGGAAAGGCAGTAGTTCCTTTTTGTGTTGTTCTCGGCTGAAATTTCCGAGCTTCTTCTTAAAGAATTTTCCAATCATAGTACTGATTCTCCCTCATCGAATCGCCGCATAACCGGCTACCAGCGAAGCGTAGCGTAGTTGGCAGCGGCCGAGTTGATGCAATTGTTCAGATTGTGGTTCGCTTAGGCTCACACAATCTAACCTTATTCGTTATGCATCACTTGCGAACCACCATCGAAGCGGCAGCTTTGCGAAATATCGTTTCGGATCGAAAAAACGTTTCCTCGGGCGCAGCTCCGATCAAGATAATTGCGCCACTCGCTGTGTTCACGCAATAGTGGATGCTAGTCATACGGATTTTTGCGGCGGCATTATGTGCTGTGGATTTGAGCCACGTTACGGGACGCCCTTGCAATTTTGTGTTGCCCTCAGCCTGCAACCCTTGGGTAGTCTGCATTTCGTATTTGTAGTTTTCACAAGAATATGCTGGCACACCACTATCAAAAACCGTGATGCTATGACCGGCTGGGTTTGAGAAGATGGCCACAACTTGGCCGTATTTCGGCGTACCCTTTTTCCACCCTTCAGGGGGAGAAAAGGAAATACCTCGCTTGCGGTCTTCAAAGCGCTGGCTACATAAAGGGACATCAACAGGCATAAGCTGAAATGATCCTATAAACCGTTGAAAGTGTTCGTCCGCGCTGTGGTCGTTGGCAGTGTAAATATGGGACAGGCGGATATGGTCACCATCGACAATGAAGACTATGCCGTGTCCCACGAACGGCACACCTTCAATGGTGTGAGTGTACTTATACTCCATCGCAGGAAAGCCTATAAAACGGGTAAGCCTCTTATATTTCAGGCTGGCATTGTCCGAGATCATCACTAAGCCACGTAAAAAACCATCCAGGTATGCATCTATTGAGGCGTCCTCAAACACCTTTTTAGGGGAGTGATTGACGAACACGGAATATTGTGATGTTGGATTGACGACAACCGCCTGATAAGAATTTACATACCCATGTTCCAGACCTTTATCCGTTCGGATTTCTGAGGGCTTTGAAGGGAATGCGGCCTCAAATCCGTCGTTTGGGTAGCTGTACTGAATGAAGTGGTCAGGCTTCGCAGGGACACCCCCCAGACTTGTAACACCGCCAACGACTCGCGACTGTGCGGAATTATGGTTCGACGCACTTTTCGTAGCGTACCAGCCACCGTATATCAGGAGACCTGAAATCAATAAGGTGGCAAATAGCGCACCGCTCAAGAAAGGCGTAAGAGGCTTTGTTCGGTTACTATATG
The DNA here is from genome assembly GCA_030262715.1 of Deltaproteobacteria bacterium. GTDB lineage: Bacteria > Desulfobacterota > Dissulfuribacteria > Dissulfuribacterales > UBA3076 > UBA3076. Next base: position 12,826 of record JAJSZR010000040.1, on the reverse strand, counting down.
GTACTTTAGCAATTAAGACAGCTATTAATGAGGTTGCAGCTAAGATCGCAAGAAACTGCATAAGGTTACCTATAGCAGCCTCGACAATTTTCTGTGCGGCAGTCCGGTTGTCTCCCGTTGGAAATGGGAAAAAGAGCTGGCTAACAACTACGAATAATACGTAGCCGACAAGTATTCGTAGTATTAAACCACGCCATGTAAGCGCCTTAGCTCTAGGCTTATCTGCCAGACTGGTTGATGACTGTGTGTCGCTCACGTTGCCCCTGAATTCTTTGTGCCTAACCCAAAGATCTGTGGTGCGGTATACCTCGTCCTCTGGATTGACTGGTATAGGTTTTGAACCTCAATATATTGCATAATCACCATTAGGAATAAGGCCCGGCTATCTGTTAAAGGGGCAGAGTTCATCAGGGAAATCCTCGGGAGGTTCCCCATCCGGGCCTGTTTTGTTATTTATCGGCAAGTTTAACGATTATTTTTAAAAATCCTGGCCAGGATTTTCAGGTGTCCTCTATGAGCGCACTAAACAAGGCCGTGGAAGAGCTGTTCTTGCTACACTGGAATCTTTGATATTGCATTATGAGGCCCGGAAAGCCTATTGCCCCGGAGGGTGTGAAAAATATTTGCCTTTGGTGGATTGAAGCTTGAATTTACTGTCAGTTTGGGTTGGGCAGGTTTTCAGTAAAAGCCGATTTATCCATTTTGGGCAGTTTTTCCGATACATAATAATGATAAGAAATGAAATCGTTTCTTGAGCGATCGCCCGCCTTGCCTGATCTCGCGATGGCGGACAGATCAGAGAGTCAGCCGACAAGCATCATATTTTGGGAATAAGTATCACTCTATTAGGAAAGCAGGCATGGGTGATTGATCATGGGGGTAAAAGACTTTTTTAAACTGACACTGGCTGGCTTCTGGCGCTTATCGGATGGGTGAACCCAGGCTGTATGTCTGATGTGGAAGATCGCTGCCAGCAGCTCTGCAAAAATGGTCAATACGAGCAAGCGTTTCCAGTATGCAGTAAGGCCGCAGAACAGGGGTATGTCAAAGCCCAATACAATCTCGGAGTCTATGTTGTCTATATGGGTGTCAATGTCTACAGGAAAGCTTAACCTCAACGCCATGGGCATGGCATAGACTGCCCGGAGGAGATCATGAAAAAATTACTATTACTCACCATTTTGGCCGCTCTATTATCAGCGCCTCAATCCGCTCTTTGTTATGGTGACGGTGACGACTGGTATGAACAACAAAAAATGGAGCGGCAACAACGGGATATGGAAGATCGATTCGATGATATAGAACGGAAACAGCGGGACATGGAGTTTAAACAATGGCAAATTGAGAATCAGCGACAACGGGATCAAATGTTTGATCGCAATTAAGAAAGAATATGAAAGAAAAACAGTCTTGGAATAGCTTGATCGCGCTTGACTGTGACCCGGATGTATCGCAGCGGCGAGGGCCGTTCAGCAGGACTATGCTGAGGCGGTAAAGTGGTTTCGCAAGGCAGCCGAGCAGGGGTATGCCGATGCCCAATTCTTTCTCGGCTTGATGTATGCTCAAGGCGAAGGCGTGTTGCAAAGCGGTGCGGCGGCAGCCGATTGATATTACAAGGCTGGCCTTTCCTATCTGAAGGAAGGCAAAAAGGATGATGCGTTGATGTGCGTGGAGCGGATCAAGGATCTGAAAACCAAGATGCGCCTTAACGCGCCCAACGCCTTTCTCGCTGACAAGCTGCTTACCGCTATCTACGGGGCAAAGAAAGCCGAAAGTAAAAACAGGGGACTGACTCGTTTGGCACCGGCATGCCAGTGCCAAATACAATCTCGGATGGGTTACAGTGACCTTTACACTATGGCATGAATGTTTCAACCCAGACCTCACCTCAGAAGTATCACCTATTCAGCAGGCAGTTTTTCGATACCGGATATGAAATGGGACGGTTAATGCCCCCAAATTCATTAGAATCGTTAAAACCAAGGATGTGACAGATGGTTTCTTTAAGAAAAAATAAAAGCAGGTATCTTCTTTTATTTTTCTTGATCGTAATTTCATGTGCTCAAAAAGGGATAGACAAGCCCATTCCAGTAGCTGACCAAAACCTGCCTGAATTTCCGAATGCCGAGGTAGTATACCTATTAGATGAAGAAGTTATCGAGATAAACAAAGACAAAACGTACAAAGAAACCGTTCGTCAAGTCATGAAAATAAATCATGAGGCGGGTAAAGAATGGGCTGACTGTTCTGTTGGTTTCAACTCCAAATATCAGGACGCCTCACTGGATTTTGCAAGGACAGTAACACCAGACGGCACAGTAATTACCATTGACAAGAAGGCCATAAAAAACCGCCGCCCCATTCTCTGATTATCCCGAGTATAGCGATTACAAGAAGCTTACTTTCACATTCCCTTCAGTCTCAGTGGGCTCAATTATTGACTACCAATATACAATTGAGAACAGGCGCACTGATCCTTATAGGCAATTCTGCGGTTCCTATTACATTCAGTGGTACAACCCGATCATAAAGTCCCGCGTTATGGTCACTACACCAAAGGATATTAAGCTGACCTATCTTATTTCGAATAAAAACCCGGAAATTGGTATTAGAGAAGAGATCGACGAATTGAAGGGAAAACGAATCTATCGTTGGGAGGCAGAGGATATTCCCAGGGTGAAATATGAAGAAGACATGCCATTAATTAAAGATATAGTTCCTCGTTTACTGATCACTTCTGAAGATTCATGGGACAACATAGGAAGCTGGTTTAACGGGTTAATAAAAGGGAAAACCAAACCGGATGACCAGATAATTGCCCAAGTAAATATCATTACGCAGAACCTGAAGAGAAAAGAAGATAAGATCAGAGCTCTTTATAACTTTGTGTCCAAAGAGGTGCGAGGCGTTGCGGTCAGTTACGGAGCTAGCGGGTATGAACCGAATCCTGCCCCAAGGGTCCTTAGAAACAAATACGGAGACTGCAAAGATAAAGCTACTCTTTTGATCAGTATGTTGAATGTCATTGATGTACCGGCATTCTATGCGATTTTGCCGACAAACGGATCGCCGAAACTTGAAAAAGACATACCTTTTTTATATCAATTTGACCACTGCATAGTGGCCATAAAGGAGAATGATAAATATTTATATGTAGATCCAATCGAATATAATCGATACGGTAACCTTCCTTCTATGAACCAGGGTCGAGATATTTTGGTATTTAGAAATGGCGCCTTCCAATTTGAAAAAATCAATAGATATCCCTTTACTAGAACTCTTGCTGATATTCTCATCAAGTTAGAGGAAAACGGGCATATCAATGTTACCTTCAAGGGCAGTGTTTACGGCAGTTACGACAGGTCTATCAGGTCAGATTTTGTTACTTTTACAAAGGAGGAGTATAAGGAATTCGAAGATGGTGTTATTTCAGAGTATAATAATATTAGGATGCTTGATAGCCAGTACTCTGACCCGTTCGATCTGAATGATCCTCTTTCTGTGCAGTTCACTTTTGAAGCAAAAGATCACGGTCAAAAACTTGGAGATTTATGGATAGTGCCAAACAAGGTATTCTCTGTTGGTGAGTATGAAATGTTTACCCAGAAAGAAAGAGTCCACCCGCTAAAGTTTGATAAAACCGATGAAGAAAAACTGCATGTGGAGATCAGGATTCCAGAGAGTTATGAAGTATACTATATTCCTGAAAGCTTTGAATATCACGACAGTTATTATGACATTGTTTCAACCTACAGCAAATCCAATGGAGCAGTGAACTGGGATTATTCGTTTAACAGGAAAGCCATATTCATACCCAACGAGGACTATCAATTATTGAGAGAAAAATTCCAAGATCTCGTCAAGCATTCAGAGAAACAAATTGTATTGAAAAAAAGATAAAATGGAGCCATTCTTACCAGGAAGCCTGCGGCTCCTCGATGACCGCCAACTGGCCACCCTGCAGGCGCGGCTGGCAAAGATAATCGCCCAGGACCAGGACGGTATGCGTTATTACCCGCTCTGTCCCAAAGACGTAAAAAGGATCCTCATCAACGGCCCGGGCACGGTAACTCTCGATCCGGATTTTGTCATTGCCTGATGGCGGTATCCGGGGCATTTCTCGGTGTCTGCACAAGCAAGCTTGCTCCGTCACCTGCGAGTTTGGGGACGGGATTCCGGAATTCGCACAAGACCGAATAGGTGGGGTTTAATTGGCGTTTACAATTTATCCATCAATTATTTCGCCACTCCATAAACGTCTTAAAAAATCAAGCGCGGGATAGATCATGACATTATCGATCATGATGTGCCTTTCACCTCTAAAAACTCCAAAACATGTAACTTTGTTTTTGCCTATTTCCTCTGATAATCTGTGCATCCCCCGGTTGAATTTTTTCTCCCATCTGGTGCCGTTTTTCAGCTCGATGGCTACAAAACCTTTTGACGTTTCAAGAAGGATATCCACTTCTACTCCGTTCTGACTTCTCCAGAAATACAGAGGGTAATCCAGCTCTGTGTAGTGACCGTATGCTCTTATTTCGTTGATTATAAGACATTCGAATAATGGTCCTGATTCTTCAGGTGTTGCAGGATAAGGCAGTCGACCGGACAAGGCCCTGACCACACCGGAATCGAAAAAGTAGAATTTTGGATGGCTCACCTGCTTGGTGGTCCTTTTAAGTTTCCAGGGGGCGAGCCAATAGCCGATCAGCGTATCGATTAATATCTCAAAATAGCCATGAACTGTCTGTCGTGCCACCCCTGCATCTCTCGCGATGGCCGTTGTGTTGGTGAGCTGTCCGTTTTGACGGGCGGCTATTTCCAGGAAGCGGGCAAAATTGCCAAAATTTCTTGTTAATGCTTCTTCTCTGATCTCTTCTTTCAAATAGGTTTCTGTGTATGCCTGCAGGTATTTCTTAGGATTTGCTGCTAAAAATGAACTTGGAAGCATACCGAAAGCGATCTGCTTGTCCAAATCAAGTTCAAAACCGACCTCTTTGGACACCAAAGGAAAAAGGTTGTAAGTAAGAGCCCTGCCGGCCAGCAGATTAACTCCGGATTCTCTCAGTCTTCGTGCACTTGATCCGGATAAAATGAATCTGATTTTTTTCTCTTCAATTATTCTGTGTACCTCATTGAGCAAGACAGGCACTTTTTGAATTTCATCTACGATAACCCATGAACCGGAAGGTAAATGAGCGGTTTCCTGGTAAAGCAGGGACGGATCACGGCTGAGACGGATTAATTCCGTGGTGTTCAAAAGATCGTAAACAACGGCATTATCCTTCTTATAGTTTTCCTGAATCCAGGTAGATTTTCCCGTTCCTCTTGGCCCAAGCAAAAAAGCTGAGGTTTCCATTTTATTTAGCTCACGTGTAAACATAGTCAGCATTATTACCGTAAATTTGCCGACAGATCAAGCATTATTTTTTGCATGGGGACCGAAATGCCGGGCCAATTCCTTCCCGTTGACGCCAAGCCGTAGTATCCCAAATAACAAATCAAACTCTTGGCAGATGAAAGATCGTTGGCCTTGCCTTTTCAATTTCTCCTTGTGGGTCAACTCCTCTTCAGATAATTAAATCAACGTCAATTAAATTATTAAACTAACTCCGTTAAATCCTATAGGCAGGGAAAAAGCGACCAACTTTACAGCAAAGCACTGACTCCATCCGGTGTATGGCTTGAAATTGGAAATTGGAAATTTGGGAGGTTGGATGTTTACAAACTGGTAGAAAAGTTATCAGATATGGTCTGGCACGACATTCCGTGAACGCTTATGATTTTCCCAAGGGGTAAAATAAGGGTGAAGCCGATCCGTTTTGAGATTTCAAATATTACCAACTTAGCTACAATTCCCCATGTTTCAGGCATCTATCTCTTCAAAGACCCAAAGGATACCGTCCTGTATGTAGGGAAGGCCAGGGATCTGCGGCAGCGATTAGCCTCATATCTGAGGTCTGGTTCGTTTGTATTGCCGAAGACCGGCTTGATTCTCAAGCGGGCCAGTTCATTTGAGATTATAGTTACAGCTACTGAAAAGGAGGCCCTTATACTTGAAGCTTTGCTTATAAAGGAATACCGGCCAAAATATAATGTCGTGCTCCGGGATGACAAGGCATATCCCTTTCTCAGACTCGATATAAAGAAACCATTCCCGCGACTGAGCATTGTTCGGCGCAGGGCGAAAGACGGGGCGCTCTATTTCGGCCCTTATCCTTCTGCAGGGGCAGTGAGGGAGACCCTGAGGTCAATTTCTTTCTTGTTTGGGCTTAGAGCTTGCTCTGACAGATCCATGAAGACCAGGACTCGTGCCTGCCTGTTACATCAGATCGGGCGCTGTTCGGCACCGTGCGTGGATGCTATCTCAGAAAAGGATTATGGTGATCTGGTGAGGCAGGTAAAGCTGTTCCTCAAGGGCAGGACAGATCCCCTTCTTAAAATCCTGAGATCACAGATGGAGGACGCCTCTGAGGCACTTGAGTTCGAGAAAGCCGCAATCTTGAGGGATCAGATCCATGCCATTGAGAAAGTTGTTGAGAAACAGTCAATAGTGGCAGATATACATGCCAATTGGGATATCCTCGGCCTTGCTCGCAGTAGAGATATTTCGACATTGGCTGTACTCAGGGTGCGGGACGGAGTAGTACAAGGTCAGGAGATACACCATTTGAGCAGGGTTATTGGGGAGACAGACCAAGAGATCCTTTCTGTATTCATGCGTCAATTTTATCAACAGAGTCCTGTGCCAAAGGAGATAATTCTTCCGGAAGAGCTGGAAGATTCAGGTCCGATTTCGGAATGGCTATTCGACATGGCCGGCAGAAAAGTGTTTCTCAAAATGCCGGTAAGAGGTTTAAAGTGCAGACTGCTTGAGATGGCCAAGACAAATGCCGGGCAGGCCATGCTTTCCGCTGAAAGACAACACGAGGCATGGCGGGAAAAGGCCGGTATTATAATGGCTGTGCTGGATCTGAAATGTGCCCCTGAAAGAGTTGAAGGCGTGGACATCTCTATAACAGGAGAAGAACTTCCCATCGGAAGCCTTGTAGCCTTTTACAGGGGTCAACCGAATAAAAAAGACTACAGACATTACAATATCAAAGGAGTCAGAGGTACAGATGATTATGCAATGATCAGGGAGGTAATGCTGAGGAGACTCGCCAGAGGGAAGGAGAGGGGAGATCTGCCCGACCTGTTCCTGATAGATGGAGGTCGCGGGCAACTCAGACAAGCAATTGAGGCGGCGGATTCCGCAGACCTTTCTGGAAAATTTGATCTCGCGGCCCTTGCCAAGGAGACCGGGGATGAAGGTGAGAAGATCTTTCGTCCCGGATCGTCTAAGCCCTTGATTCTGCCACGGCATCATCCTGTCTTGCTATTCCTGCAACAGGTAAGAGATGAGGCCCACCGGTTCGGGATTAATTTTCACCGAAAAAGACGGGATAGTAAGAGACTATGTTCACGCCTCAGTGAGATCTCAGGCGTGGGTCCAAAACGGCAACAGGCGCTTCTCAAGCACTTTGGAAGCCCGACCCGGGTTCGCGAAGCGTCCTCAGAAAAGATCAGCAAAGTGCCAGGTATTTCCAAAGAGTTGGCCCGGACCATACATGAGCACTTGATTAATGCCGAATGCTGAATTGTGGAAGAAGATTTATGGGAAAAACAATTATGAACAAAGGGGCCTATCAATGCAGTAGATGTGGAAAATGGATAGATAAACATAAATTATGCATCGTAGATAATACTTATTTTTGCACAAGATGTATGTATGGAGATATTAAACCAGTTGAAATTTATCCGATCGGCATTGTAGAAAACAAATTAGTTAAGAGTACTACGGGTTTCGGTGTAGTTGGAGACAACAGGATATCCAAAATCATACTTTTCCCCGCTCAAGAAGCTTTTATGTATAAACTCGAGGACGAGAAATATATTACCATTATTTATTATCTTCACAAATCAGGACCGGTCAAATCCATATTTAATAGAGGTCTTGATGGAAAGTTAGTTGGAGTTTTTGCTTCTCGTACACCTAACAGGCTTTCCAAAATAGCTGTTCAAGATGTCACATTAATAAGAATAGAAGGAGCAACACTTTATGTAGAAGGTCTTGATGCTATCAATGGAAGTCCTGTGCTTGATATCAAATTAAAAATAGGTGGCATAAGAGAAAAAAAATAGGTCCGTCCTTTCAAAAACTAATGGGATAAAATGTCACGGACTTAAGTTCCGAGGGTAGCGTGAATCCGGCCTTAACGTTCATGACGAGGCATTTCGCCATCCTCGAGCATGAAAATTCGCCACCCGCTCGCTACGCTTACTCGACGCACCAGACGAACACAGACTCTGGCATCTGCCAACCGGCAAATGGTCCGATAGCTACTCTTTGTGTGCTTTGCCTGCCCAGTGAAATACAGAATCTAACAAATTCTTTACACAATCCTTATAGAACGTTAATACTATTACATTATGTTTAATAATTAGCTCATATAAATCTACAATTAAGATTATATCATGGCAAAACAAAAGATCCTCGTGGTAGATGATGAAGAAGATATCCTAGAGTTGCTCAGATTCAATTTTTCACGAGAGGGTTATCAGGTTCCTTGCGCTACATCGGGTGAGTTGGCCTTAAGCCTCGTGCGGTCGGAAAGCCCTGACCTTATTGTGCTGGATCTTATGCTTCCGGGCATAGACGGTCTGGAAGTCACAAGACGCCTGAAGAACGATCCCAATACCAGAAATATACCTATTGTAATGTTGACAGCCAAGGGTGATGAAGCAGATATCGTAACAGGGCTGGAACTCGGTGCCGACGATTACATCACCAAGCCTTTTAGTCCGAGGATCCTAGTAGCGAGAGTCAGGGCGGTTCTCCGCAGAAAGGCAAAAGAAACCATAGAGGAAACGGCGGCTTTTCGAATTCATGATCTCGAAATTGACCCGGGACGTCACGTGATCCTCCTCAACGGTAAGCCTGTCCAATTGACTTTCACAGAATTTGGCATCCTCAATTATATGGCAAGAAGGCCTGGATGGGTATTTACGCGTTTACAGATCGTCGACGCTGTCCGTGGTGAGGATCATCCCGTCACTGATCGTTCAGTGGACGTCCAGATCGTTGGGTTGCGAAGGAAACTCGGACCTGCTGGAAAGTATATTGAGACGGTCCGTGGAGTCGGATATCGATTCAAGGAATAGTGGTATGCCAAAAAAGAGGCGGTTGCTCTGGCAGCTCTATCCATCCTATCTATTGATCACTATCATCTCTCTTGTAGCCGTGACATGGTATGCATCCGAGTCTTTGAGGCATTTCTTTCTTGAACAAACTGCATCCGATCTCAAAGTACGAGCCCACTTTTTTGAAAAACAGGTCTTGGAATATCTTGATCCCCTGGATGAAAAGGCTGTTGACCTGTTGTGCAAGAAAATCGGCAAGCATGCTGCAACCCGTATTACTGTCATACTTCCCTCCGGTAAGGTCGTTGGGGATTCTGAGAAGAATCCCGCAAGAATGGATAATCATGTGGACAGGCCGGAATTCATCAAGGCATTGACAGGACCTTCTGGCACATCTACACGGTACAGCCGTACCCTGGAAAAGGACATGATGTATGTGGGGATACCTATCAAGAAGAAAAACCACATCCTTGCGGTCATTCGTACATCCGTCCCAGTGAATGACATAGATTTGGTCTTAAAGAGCATAAAGACCAAGATTGCATTTGGCGTCCTTATTGTAGCTTTATTTGCTGCGATGCTTAGTCTGTTTGTTTCTCGCCGCATTACCCGTCCCATTGAACAGATCAAGAGTTGGGCGGATTCCATAGCTCGTGGTGAATTCCAGCTCAGACCACCAGTCGCTGAATCCGAGGAAATTGGAGCCCTTTCCGACGCGCTGAATCGGATGGCCGTTGAGCTTCGTGAACATATTGATATTGTTATGCGGCAGCGAAACGAGATTGAAGCCGTGCTTTCCAGCATGGTTGAAGGAGTTATTGCCGTGGATATGGAAGAGCGGATTATCAGTATGAATCACGCTGCTGCCAAGATGTTCGGATGCGATCCTGCTGAGGCCCAAGGCCGGAGCATCCAGGAGGTGGTCAGGAATACTGTTCTTCAGCAGTTTGTGAAAAATGCATTATCCAGCCAGAAGGCGGTTGAAAAGGAAATTGTCCTGTCCTCTGAGAGCGATCGGTTCCTTAATGGGCACGGCACGTTGCTTTGTGATGCAGAAGGAAAGCAAATCGGCGCACTTATCGTTTTGAATGATGTGACACGCCTTCTGAGACTTGAAAAGATCCGGCGCGAGTTTGTTGCCAATGTATCCCATGAGATAAAGACCCCGATTACAGCCATTAAGGGGTTCGTGGAGACTCTCCGGGATGGCGCTGTGGAGAATCATGAGGACGCCGAACGGTTTCTGGAAATCATCGGCAAACACGTAGATCGCCTTGAGGCCATTATTGAAGATCTTCTGAATCTTTCCAGGATTGAGCAGGAGGCCGAAAGAGAAAAAGTCGTGCTGGATGAGGGCAGGCTAAAGGACGTGCTCGACACCGCGATCCAGGTCTGCGAGGCAAGCGCCATGGCCAAGAAAATAGAGATTGAGTTGTCTTGTGCCGGAGAAATAGTCGCAGAATTGGATCCCACGCTCCTTGAACAGGCAGTTGTTAACCTCATTGATAATGCCATTAAATATAGTAGCGAGGAAAGTGCAATCTGGATAGATGCCCTTCAAAGGGAAAATGAAACCCTTATCAGCGTTCGTGATCAGGGCTGTGGAATAGAGAAAAAACATCTGCCCCGTCTCTTTGAACGATTTTACCGTGTAGACAAGGCACGAAGCCGGCAACTGGGCGGGACGGGGCTGGGCCTTGCCATTGTCAAACATATTGCCCAGGCCCATGGAGGCCATGTGACCGTTGAAAGTATCCCTGGGAAAGGGAGCACTTTTTCAATCCATCTTCCCAGGGCATAGAGTTGTGATAATCAGGATTTGATTCGGCCTTTCTTGCATCCAAGCATCGATATCATCTGACAGCTTATGAATCTTAATCTGGACTGTTTAGCAGTCTAGATGTCGCTATAACACCTTGATAGTATAGGAATTCCATTTTTCAGACAAGATGAACAGGCCCGCCCTGGTGCGACCTTGCCTGGAGCACATTGTCATTGTTGATCTCGGTAATAAAAAAGATGTTGCGATCAAGCTCTGCTATATCGGTCTGGGCCAGGGATTGTCAGGATAAATAATAATTATATAAGCTTCTTGTAAAATTGCCATCACTTGTACAATCCCGCCATTAAGTTAATGGAGCGTTGATTTATGACGATAGAGTACTAACGCCTGAAGTTTTTTAGATGGAAATAACGCGCGGGATAGCCCTATGCCGGAAAGTTCTGCCAAAGCAGGATAACAGCCATTTCAGAAAAATGAAGGACAATATATGATAAGACACGCCCTACGATTCACATGTGTACTTGCGCTTTTGCTTACCTCCGGGTGCATTGACGCCACAACTGTGGTTTCGGTTAAAAAGGACGGAAGCGGTTCTGTGTTCGATGTCGTGTTTATCGGCAAAGGACTTCAGCAGATGATTCAGCAGATGTCAACGGCCATGGGCGGAGAAGCAGCGGCTAGTCAATCAGCCAGCCCCCTCATAGATATTAAGAAATACAAAGCGCGGGCAGCAACTATGGGGGAGGGTGTGAGATTCATTTCGGCCAAGGAACTGAAGAAAACAGATGGTACGACAGGAGTCGGGGTTGTTTATGCCTTCGAAGATATACGGAAACTGAAGATCAGTTCTGATCCTGATATTCCGGTGCAGGCGGAGGGCCAAGCCAGCAAGAAGAGCAATCCTATCACATTTGATTTTGCCAGGGACCATGGTCCAAAACTGATCATTAATCTGCCTCAGAGTGATAATGGGAATAAACCAAAATCATTGGAGAAGCCGCCTGTAGCCATGCAGGAGGTACCTCCAGAACAGTTGGCCCAGATGAAACAGATATTTGAAGGGTTCCGTGTACGGATAATGGTGAAAGTGGATGGCGAAATTGCAAGGACAAATGCTTCCTACGTTCAAATAGATACCCAGAGCAAGAAGAAACAACTCGTGACTCTGTTCGACATGAACATTGGTGAAATTATGAAGGATGAGGAAACGTTCAAGAAACTCGCCGCCATGGGTAAAATTCAAGACATGGAAACTGCGTCAGAGAAGCTGAAAGGCATTCCTGGTCTCAAGATCGAGATAGCCAAGCGGGTCGAGATAGAGTTCCTGTAGAGTTTTGCAATATTGCAATAATGAGTGTTAGAAGGGACCTCGTCGCTTGCCCCTTTTCCGCGCAACCGGCAGTTTACATTACACTCCACGACGGAACCTGTGTAGTTTGCTATGACAATGAAAGCGGCAAAGGGGATCACAAGCACTATGGGGCACAAGAAGAACTCTATGGTTTTACATTAGTGAAGGCTTATGGAATCCCCTTGGCAGAAGTAGCCCGACAGCTCGGAGTTTCTATGTCTGCCATTTCCAAGACAATTACAAGGAAAACGAAAGAGTAAGTCAAGCTAATCAATTACGTTCCCAATTTTCCAAAACCCAACCCTTTCTGAGCTTGGAAAAGACCATCTAATGCTGTGTCATAATAGGATCTCATCCGATGAGGGATATTCCGCTCAGTTAGTATAGATCCCAACAGTTGGGCTTCAATCCCATTTTCAATGGCAGCGACCTTTATATATTCTTCCATCACGGCATTGGCAAAAGCGGTCGACTTTATTAGGGCCTTAATAATTATTTTCGCGTTTTTT
>JAJSZR010000039.1 GCA_030262715.1 Deltaproteobacteria bacterium | reverse complement strand
GTAATTTCTAAATCAAAATTCAAACCCCGCGCCTTGCAATATTTTCGCGAAGTGGAACAAACAGGAAGGGAATTAATCATCAGTGACCGGGGTAAACCGGTCTTAAAAATTGTGCCATTTTCGGCAGATCCTGCCGAGTGCCTAAGGGCACTTCGCAACTCTGTGATCAAGTACGAAGATCCAACTGCTCCTGTAGGGTTAAATGATTGGGAATCTCTAAAATGATTGTTCTTGATACTCATGCCTGGGTATGGTTCCTCAGTAACCCGGAATTGCTTTCTAAGAGGGCAAAAAGATATGTGGACGCTGCCGTGGAAGAGAAGGCAACAATGATCTCATCTATCAGTGCCTGGGAAGTTGCTCTCATGGTTGCGAGAAAACGTTTAATACTTAGGCTGGAATTAAGTGACTGGATAGCAAAGTCAGAAATGCTGCCGTTTTTCAAATTCATACCTGTTGATAATTCTATTGCAATTAAGTCAGTGAATTTGCCTCAACCTCTCCACAGCGATCCTGCAGACCGCATAATAATCGCTACCGCAATTTTATTAGGAGCCCCCATAGTCACAAAAGATGAGAAAATACTGAACTATTCACAGGTACAGACTATCTGGTAAACCCTAATCGTTCAGGGAGGGCGCATTCACATGTTGGGGGACCTAAAATTTAGTAATGAACATCGAACATCGAACGTCCAACATCGAATGTTGAATGGGAAAAGATGAAGAAACATAAATAGCCGTTGAATGTTCGGTATTGGGTGTTTGTTTTTTTATTCGATGTTCGATGTTCGATGTTCATCTTTCAAAACAACCACGTATGGTTAAATGCAATCTGTGAACGCCTATGGCAAACTGTTAAAGAGTGTCTGGGGCAAACGGGCAAAAGACGGAGTTTTGCAAAAGGCTCAATAGTATGTAAAGCAGTCTGTCAGCCCCTGGGATGATATTTTTGGTGGATAGTACGCAGGTGCTGAAGGTCGAGATGGGTGTATATCTGGGTAGTGCTGATGTTGCTGTGGCCTAAGAGCATCTGCACGACCCTCAGATCTGCCCCACCTTCCAGGAGATGCGTTGCAAAGGAGTGGCGGAGTATGTGGGGAGAGACTTCGCTCTTAATGCCTGCTGATATGGAATAGGCCTTGAATAGCTGCCAGAACCTCTGTCTTGTAAGGGGCTTTCCGGCCCTGCCGACAAATACAAAGTAACTGGCCTTTTTGCCCAAAAGCTTGGGTCTGCCGGACTTGAGATAATTGCCTAGCCACTCTATGGCCACCTTCCCCACCGGCACTACGCGTTCTTTATTTCCTTTGCCGAGTATCCTCAGATAACCAACCTTCATGTCTATCTGGTTGAGTTTCAACCCTACGGATTCAGAGGCCCTGAGCCCGCATGCATAAGTAAGCTCAAGGAGTGCCCTGTCCCTCAAGCCAGCGGGTTTATTCACTTCAGGTTGTTCCATAAGGGTCTCGACCTCGGAGACTGACAATACCTCGGGGAGGTGGTCCCCTATTCGTGGATTATTGATCGCGGCAAGAGGTGTTGAATTCAGACCGTGTTCTTCCACCAGGAAGTGGAAGAAACCCCTGAGGGCTGAAAGTTTTCTGGCAGTGGTCCTGGGAGAAAGGCCGGAGTCCCGAAGTGACTTTAGCCACGCCAGTATGTCATTGGGGCTTACATTGTCCGGACCGGCAAGTTTTTGTCTATCTGCAAAATCAACGAAATTTAAGAGATCGCGGCTGTATTCATCAAGGGTGCTGGAAGAAACTCCACGGTCTATGGAAAGGCGAACCATAAAGTCATCAAGAAGGTCGACCCATGAAGTTGCTGCTTCCTCTGGCATATTTTTCAAGAGAAATCCGCGTATTGTATCTCAGCAGTCTCTCGGATTTGCGGATCCCTGGCGGTGAGGCTAAGTACTCTCAGTTTGCTTTTAAGGCCTTTTTGTTCAATAGTCCCCTTTTCTTCAACGAGTTCACACAGGGCCTCAATAGCCTTACATACTAATTCCGAATCATTTTTGATATCCAGAAGCAGGAGCAATGTGCCCCAGTCATCCGGCATCCCGTAAGTGTCCACATAGTGTTTAACAGTAGACAGGAACTTTGCACTGCCATAGGACTCATGTATGGCCATGAGGTCTTTAGAATGTTGTGGCCGCCCCTTGGCACCCATAAACAGCTTTTCTGCTTCCTTTAAATAGCGTTCCTTCATCCTTGGGTCTTCAAGGGCCCTTTCAAGGTTGCTACGTTTATCCTTTCTGTTTCTTGCGCTCCTGCTTTTGTCGCGCTTTCTGTCTATTTCTTTCCAACTTTTCTTTTTCTCTCTAGCCATAAGTTTCTTTCCTAGGTAAATATGAATTCAAAATCCGGGAGTACCAGGCAAGTAAGTCTTCCACCATAAACCGCACCCGTGTCGATACCTACCTTGTTGGCCTTAATAAATGGGACTGAAAACGGTGTATGACCGAAAATGACCCTTTTACCCCAGTCATAAGAAGATTCCAGAAAATGTGACCTGATCCAGATGAGGTCTTCAGGGTTTTGTTCAGAAATGGAGATATAGGGTCTCAAGCCTGCATGTACAAATATATAATCATCGGTCTCATAATACAAATCCAGGTGATCAAGAAAATCCCGGTGGCTTTGGGGTATCTCTATTCCGCCCTCTTCAACCATATAACTCTCAAGGGTCTTTCTGCCTCCGTTCTGGAGAAATAGATCATGTTCCTCGCCCTTAAGGAACTGTGTGAACATCCATTCATGGTTTCCCTTTAGACATATTAACCGCTCCGCATGTTCTTTCTTTAGATCGAGCAACAGCTCTATTACCCCTCGGGAATCAGGTCCGCGGTCCACATAGTCTCCAAGAAAGACCATCAGGTCCTTATCCCAGTTTACCTGAATCATGCCCAGCAGGGTCATTAGCTTGTCAAGACAACCGTGGATATCACCTATGGCAAATATCTTTCCCGCCGGGACTGTCATCTGCGCTTGTCCAGCCTGTTGAGCCCGGCATCCCTTGCGGCCCTCAGGGCCTCAGCATACTCATCCGGTGTAATCCTGCGATCCAAGGGAGGATATTTATGTGCTGTACCACAGGGTCTGTACTGGTCCATTACGTTTATGTAAGTATTTGGAGAAATCTCCTCAGCTATGAACTTCAGTACGGATCTCGTGCCACTCAGTCCTCCGGGCAGGACAAGGTGCCTTATAAGAAGACCCCTTTTCGCAACTCCATCAGGGCCTATTATAAGGTCTCCAACCTGCCTGTGCATCTCTTTGATCGCTTTCTTTGCCACCTGAGGATAACGGGCTATATTTGACAGACGTTTTCCAACATCTTTATCCCAGTACTTGAAGTCCGGCATGTAAATATCTATCACCCCGTCAAGTAGCCGGAGGGTCCTGATAGAATCATATCCCCCGGTGTTATAGACTAAAGGGATGGACAGCCCTCCCCTGGCAGCAAGTACCAGGGCCTTCAGTATAAAAGGTACTACATGGGATGGTGTTACGAAGTTTATATTGTGGCATCCGTCTTTCTGTAAGGACAGAAAGCAAAAGGCCAGGACCTCGGTGGATACAGCCTGGCCGGCCCCAAAGTGACTTATTTCGTAGTTTTGACAATATAGACACCTCAAGTTACACCAGGAGAAAAAGACTGTTCCTGATCCTTTTCTACCCACCAAAGGGGCTTCCTCTCCAAAGTGTGAGCCATAGCTGGCAACTATTGCCTGGTCGGTGATCTTGCAAAATCCTTGTTCGCCTTCAAGTCTGTTTACCCGGCAAAGATGAGGACAGATTCTACAGCACGACAAAGACTCCCAGGCCATGTCGGCCCGTCGCTCCAGTTCTCCGCTTTCAAGCAGTTTCAGGTAACCTGGTTTGTCACTGCTCATCTAATAAGATATTCAGGCTCCCTTTTCCCGCGTCCGACCCAGGGAATTCAGCCGGTAGAGTTCGATAATAGAAACGCACAGGGCCATCAGTATTGGTCCAAGTATAAATCCGAGGAAACCAAAGACACTGAGCCCTCCCAGTATGCTGAAAAAGAGGATAAGAGCGTGTATCTGAGTCTTGCCGCTAATAAAGAGGGGCCTCAGGAAATAGTCTATTTGGCTGATTATCAGGATACTAAAAGCAAGGAGTATTGCGGCCTTGAGATAGAGTCCTGCCAAGAATAGGTATATTGTGGCAGGGAACCATACCAGGGCAGGTCCTATCATTGGTATAAAGGTGGTAAGCCCCATTATCATTCCCCAGAGTAAAGGAGCAGAGAAATCCAGCACCCACATAATAAAGAATCCAAGGCTCCCTTGTATGACTGCATTTAGCAGATTCCCATAAAGGGTAGCAGATAAGACGTCATCCATGGCCTTTACCAAGTTTTCCACATCACGCCTTGGGAGAGGCAATAGGTCTTTAAAAGTCTGAAGCATTCGTTCCCCATCTTTAAAGATATAAAAAAGTGTTACCAGCATCAGGGCGGCCTTGAAGATGATGCTGGCTACATTCTTGAATATCACTGTCCCCTGCTTCAGGAAAAATTCACCCATTTTTTTTGAGAGATCAGTTAATATCTCCTTGACCCTTGTCTCGTGAGTCTTGAGGATATCAAGGGCGTTAGATATTGTCTTATTAAGTATAGGAGATTTGTTTTTATCCGGCACTATTGTAAAATCACCGGCATTGAGGTCTTCCTGAACTTCAGTGTAAACCCTGATTACCTCGGTAGTCAGGCTTCCCAAAAGGGCAAAGACCGGAATTATGATAAAGGCGATTATAAGGATACACATCCCCAGGGAAGCCAAGCCTTCAGATACCTTAAGAGTTCGTCTTATCCAACTGTATATCGGATAGAAAAAAAGCCCTAATATAATGGCCCAGGCTATGGGTTCAAAGAAGGGCAAAAAGAGTCTCAGACTCAGGGCCAGTATCAGCCCTGCAAGACCCAGGGCCAGGAAGGTCACTAATTTGTTGTTATCGCGGTTACTATTCATAGTCGTTGAGTTGCCGGATAGATATACTTATTGCTGACGGCTCATAGTAGAACGTAGTTAAGCGCAATTGTTATGAGCCATGACCTATTTACTTGCCAGTGCACAGCATCTTTACTCTTGCGGGTATGTCATTTTTGGATAAGCCCAGGCCGTATGCCAATTCCAGCAACACAGAATAAGAGCAATTTACGCAGGTCTTTCTTTTACCTGAGCTTACGTCCATAATTTCCTGTATCAAAAAATCCCTCAAGGCCTCAGCCACTTTTATACGTATGTAAGAAATTTTTATATTTCTTTTATCGGAAAAGTTGACAAGGCGCTTCCAGTTAGCAGCACATCTTTTCAGCCCTCTGTAAATACTCTTGTCCCGGTTTTCAGGCATGAGGTCTCTCAGTATGATAGTCCTGTAACGTCGGACAACGGCCTCCTCAAGGGATGTGAGATCCCGCGGTTTAATATTAAGCAAAGGCCCTTCAGGGTCCTCAGTAAGATAATGGACTGAGCTGTAATATGCGACCTCGGGGATTTCTCCTGAGTGAAGTATGAGGAACGCCTCTTCTGACAGAATATTTTTCTTGTCAGTTGTCACTTGTGGATCAAGCTCTGAATCCTTACCAGGCCAAGGGCCTTTTCCAGGCATCCTTTAAGGAGTTCAGGCCCTCATTTACAACTATTTTTTTTGAATATTCAAGTACTAATGAGGACTTTTTGATCACCTCGCCTACCATGGCCCAGCCTGTATCTCCCATCGTATTCTCAAAAGACTGTTGATGTTTCTTACTAATGGTGACAACAAAGCGGCTCTGACTTTCACTAAAGAGCAATGTGTCCAGGCGGTCGACGTCTTCGGCAATTACAGCACCTAAGTCTATTACCATACCCAGGTCACCACTGAAAGCGACTTCTGCCAGTGAAATTCCCAATCCACCGTCAGAACAGTCATGGCAGGATGAGACAATGCCCTGATATATGGCATCTGAAAGGGCATGGTACCTGGCCAGCGCGTCTTTCATCCTTACTTTTGGTACATTATTCCCAATATAATCATACCTGGCGTAGTATTCAGAAGCACCCAGCTCAGGATAAGTTGTTCCAAGCACGTAGACCAGGTCTCCCGGGTGTTTTGTATCCATGGTTACGGCAAGTCGTACATCTTTTATGCGGCTTACTACCGAGAATAGCAGGGTAGGCGGGATGGATATCTTTACTCCGCCGATGGTAGCATCATTCTTCATGCTATCCTTGCCCGAGATGCATGGCACACCATATGTAGTGCAAATTTGGTACAGGGCCTGGTTTGCCCTTACAAGCTGAGCCAGTTTGTAAAGACCGTCCGGGGTCTTTTCTGACTGAACCGGGTCGCACCAGCAGAAGTTGTCAAGGCCGGCCATAAGGTCCAGGCTGCCTCCTACAGATATGGCGTTTCTTACTGCCTCGTCAACTGCGCAGCACACCATGTGATAAGTGTCTATGTCGCTGTAGCGAGGACAGATCCCATGGGCTACCACCAGGCCTTCGAGGGATTCAAGATCCGGCCTCAAGACCGCGGCATCGCTCGGGCCGTCGTCCTTCGCCCCTGTGAGGGGCTTTATAACGCTCCCTCCTTGGACCTCATGGTCATATTGGCGGACTACATACTCCTTGCTGCACACGTTATAGCGAGAAAGCAAGGCCTTGAGCTCTGCACCGAGATCTGCAGGTTCAGGCAGTTCGGGTTCCTCGTACTTAGGGGGAGTCCACACTGCAGTGAGTTCAAGCCTGGGAAGTCCGTTATGCACAAAATCCAGGTCCAGATATGCCGCGGTCTTTCCCTGGTACAGGCAGTGGAATTTTCCCGAGTCGGTGAAGTTTCCTAGAACCGTGGCCTCAACGTCCATCTTTTCTGCAAGGCCCATGAACTCGTCCAGCCTATCCCTGGGAACTGCCACAGTCATCCGCTCCTGGGCCTCGGAAAGCAGTATTTCCCATGGCTGAAGCCCTGGATATTTCAAAGGTGCCTGGTCAAGAAAGAGCTCAAACCCGTCTGTCTCCTGTGCCATCTCACCCACAGAGGATGAAAGACCTCCTGCGCCATTATCAGTAATGGAATTGTATAGGCAAAGGTCTCGTGCCCTTAGGAGAAAATCCGTCATTTTCTTTTGCGTTATGGGATCTCCTATCTGCACTGCCGTAGCCGGGGAGCCCTCATGCAGCTCCTCAGAGGAAAAAGTTGCTCCGTGGATTCCATCCTTTCCTATGCGGCCGCCGCACATAACTATGGCGTCTCCTGGCCGGGCCTTTTTATCTTGGCCGGGCCTATTGCAAATCTCCTTTGGCATGATGCCCCCTGTGCCGCAGAAGACAAGTGGTTTCCCCAGATAGCGTTCGTCGAATAGGATACTTCCGTTTATTGTGGGGATGCCACTCTGGTTACCTCCATGCTCAACACCTTCTCGCACTCCTTCGAATATGCGTTTAGGGTGAAGCAATCCTTTGGGAAGGGGCATGTCGTAATCCGGAGGCCCAAAGCAAAATACATTGGTGTTGAATATCAGCTTTGCCCCCATTCCAGTCCCAAACGGGTCCCTGTTTACCCCAACGATCCCCGTAAGGGCACCACCATAGGGATCAAGGGCCGAAGGGCTGTTGTGGGTCTCGACCTTAAAAACAACATTATAACGATCGTTGAAGCGAATCACACCGGCATTGTCTTTAAATACAGAAAGACACCAGTCATTGGATTTCAGACTGTTGCGGATCTCCTTGGTCCCTCCCTGGATATAAGTATCAAAAAGGCTCTCAATTACTGTTTCTTCCCCTCCCTCATTCCTGTAATTAATGATGGAGTTAAAGATCTTGTGTTTGCAGTGTTCGGACCAGGTCTGGGCAAGGGCCTCAAGCTCAAGGTCAGTAAGTCGCCCTGTGAGCCCGACTTTGCCCCTTTCTTTTTGTACCTCAGGCCTTTGGACATACTCCCTTATCTGTTTCATCTCCTTGAGATTGAGCGCCAATACCCTGTCTCTTGAGAGGGCTACGAGTTCCTCATCCGTCAGTCCTGAAAGGTCTATCTCTTTTACTTCTACTGAAGCCTTCTCTCTAACTTTGGGGACTGCATAGAAAGGGTTCTGTTTCCCAGACCAAGCTTCACCAAGCGTATCCCTTGAGACTATGGTGGTCCTCTGTATCAGATCATTTGCGAGAAGCCCTTTTGCCAGCCTTTTTACCTGATCGTGGGTGAGCTCACCTTGAATACAATATTGGGTAGAGGTATAAACACCTTTGTCCAGTCCCAGTTTGCGACCGAGAACTAACTCAAGGGCCTCCCTTGCAGTGCGACCTTCATTGTCCGTAACACCTGGTCTGAAACCGCGTTCTATCAGCCAGTCCCAGGAGAAATCATGTTTCTTGGCCAAATCCAGGGCCAGAGGGCGGTTTATTGCCGTTACCTGGATTACCGGGTCGGAAAAAGGACCTTCTGCAACTGCCCTCAATTGTTCCCATGAAAGGTCAGTATCGATAAGATAGGCCTTGATGGTTCTGATTCCAAAGACCTCCAGTTTGAGGTCCTCGCGACACTGCCGAACGGTCTTAAGACCCTGCGGGTCTTGAAGATGGAGTTTTAGCGCGACTTCTATTCGATGGGGCATAATTTCTCCATATACTACACTACACCATGCAAAGCACAGATTGCACTTGGTATCGTGTAGTATTGTTTCTTGTTTATCCCATCTTTTCCGTTAGGGCAAGATTGATTGGAATTGAGGAATTGAGGAATTGAAGGTATTATAAATTGATTTGGATTTAATCCACAGATTTCGCAGATTACACGGATTACTCTAAAATCAATGTCATAACTGAATTACACTGCAAAAAGTCTGAGATGCAAGGCACGAAATTTTCCAGGAATGAGACGTACTTATCGTACGTCGCAGTGAGTGGAAAATTGAAGCAACGCCGCAGATTGGATTTTTTGAGCGGATCATAATTCAATTTCCGTGAAACCCTATGTCTATATTGTCTAAAATGCTCTTGAGGGAAATGACCCTGCCTTTTCTGTTTTCCTTCTGTGCACTTAGCGTCCTCTTATTGCTGGGTAGCCTGTTGCCCCTTTTGGAACTTCTGCTCAGGACAGGGATAATGCCCGTCGAATTGGGCAAATTTGCCATCTTGCTGCTTCCAACATTTTGGGCATTTGTGCTGCCTATGGCTACGCTGTTAGGTGTACTTCTGGGATTTTTGCGTCTTTCCAGGGACAGTGAGATGCTCGCACTTTTTGCGTGTGGTGCAGGTCTTAAAAAACTTATGATACCTGTGATTATGGTCTCAATAACAGCATGTCTGGTTAGCTTTTTTTTGGCAGCTAGTGTGATTCCAAAGACAAAAACAGCATCCAGGAATTTTATTAGGGAATTGACTGAACGTAGTCTGGCTAGGGGAATTTCGGAAAAAGTCTTTTTGAGCCCAATGTCCAAGCTTACCCTATATGTCGACAAGAGCCTTGATCAGGGTCATCGTTTCAAGGGAGTTTACATTCAGGACGCCCGAAAAAAGCGGGTTACCTATCAGATCCTGGCCAGAGAAGGAGAACTGTTTGCTCAGCCAGGTGGATTGGAAGTAGGTTTGCGATTGAGCAACGGAACATTAAATCGCATAAGTGATGATTACAGAAAGACCGATACTCTTATTTTTGACTCCTATGCCCTTCGTCTGAGCCTGCCAGAAGAGGACCGTAAACAAAAAAGAGGTGAGTTGGGACTGGAGGATCTGCTTAAAGCTGCCTCAGATCCTGACACATCCGCCAAACACAAAGTGCACTATCTTACCGAGTTTCACGAGAGACTGGCAGCACCTATAGGTGCCCTGATCCTGGGCATAATGGCCGCGCCATTGGGTATACTATTCGGAAGAACCGGACTTTCAGGAGGAATTGCCTTAGGACTTGCGGCATTTCTGACCTACTATCTTTCCATGGCCTTTGCAGCCAGCTTGGCCGATACAGGCAACATTTCACTCGTTATTGCCCTATGGACACCCAATTTCATCTTTACCGGCATAACCGTTGGATTGATAATTCTGCTGTACAGACGGGGGCCGCTAGTATGAGTGTGCTTAGCCGGTATTTACTCCGTAACTTCTTTTTAATTTTTTCATTGGTTCTTCCGGGACTGATCGGGATATATCTCCTGATTGAGGTGTTTGAGAGGCTGGATGATTTCATCGAGGCAAATGCGCCCATGTCCTCGGCGCTGACCTACTTTTTTCTATCAATACCCAAAATACTCTATGAGCTGGCACCCTTGGCCGTTTTACTTGCAGGGCTTCTAAGTATCATGCTTCTTTCAAGACATATGGAGTTACTTGCTATGCGCTCCCTTGGAGTTAAGCCCTGGAAAGTAATATTGCCCTTGTTACTTGCGGCTTTTTTTCTGTCAGCGATCCTGATTACCTTAAAGGCGTTATACATCCCTAAAGCAACAGAAAAGGCCCAGGCAATATTTCAGATGGAGGTCAAAAAAAGACCGCCCAGAGGTATGTTGAAGGGAAACAGGCTTTTTTTTCTGGGTAACAACAGTATATGGGCCACAGAACTGGGGAGTCCGGACGCCAAAAGGCTTAAAAACGTCCAATGGTTTTCATTTGACAATAACTATGTAATTACACAGCTCGTGGCAGCAACTGAAGCCACATACTCAGGTAATAAGTGGATTTTTAAACATGGACTGCGCAAACTGAGAATGGGGAAAGAAGCCACGTATTCTGTTGACACCTTTGAGACCTTGAATCTCGATCTTGCAGAGACACCTGAGGATTTTGTTGCTGTTGAGACACCTCCGGCACAGATGGACATGGTTTCTCTCTGGCATAGTGTCCAAAGGCTGAAACAGTCCGGATATTCTGCAAAAGAGCAAGAGACTGTATTGTGGGGACAGATCCTATATCCGTTTCTAGGATGCAGTCTGCTTTTGGTCGGATTGACCATTACACTGTTCAGGGAGCGTGGAGGTCTTTCACTGGGCATGGGGTTAGGAGTGGCTATTGGTTTTGCTGCATGGGTAACCTGGAGTTTTGCCCTTACCTTGGGTAAAACCGGCATGGTTCCGGCATTTTTTGCACCTTGGATAGTGCACCTTGTGCTTATCGCAACTGGTTTTGCTTTGATGAGGCGATTGAGGTTTTAAGAGCGATTAGCCTTTAGCAGTTAGCTATTAGTTTAATGATTATCGGTCTGCCGCCCTGACAAGCAGGATGTTTTACTATTACAAAATTAGGAACCATTTTTTAAAGCTAAACGCTAATGGCTAACAGCTAATCGCTCAACTTAGGTATAATCATGAATGAGAAAGCCCGAATACTGAATGTAATAGAAATACTTGAAGCCACGTATCGGGATGCCCACACAGCTCTCAAGTCCGCGAATCCTTTCCAATTACTTGTATCAGTCATCCTTTCAGCCCAGTGTACTGATGTTAGAGTGAATCAGGTAACTCCTGTTCTATTCGGACGGTTTCCTGATGTCAGGAGCATGTCTGAAGCCCCTATAGAAGAACTGGAGGAATTCATCAGACCTACAGGTTTTTTCCGGAATAAGGCTAAGAACATAAAAGCAGCTTCAAGGATCATTGTGGAACATTTCAAGGGTGAGCTTCCAAGGACCATGGAAGAAATGGTCACTATCCCCGGCGTGGGGAGAAAAACAGCAAATATTGTACTGTACAATGCCTATGGAGTTATTGCCGGTATAGCAGTGGATACCCATGTAAAGCGCCTTGCCAAACGCCTGGGCATGACCAGGGAAGACAGTCCCATAAAGATAGAGCGTGACCTCATGGCAATAGTCCCAAAAAAGGACTGGGGTAAGATAACTTATGTCCTGATCAACCACGGAAGACAGATATGTAGGGCCAGGAAACCAGATTGTCGTGAGTGTCCTGTTCAGAATGTCTGCCCGTCGGTTAAGCAATTCATAGACTGCTGTCAACAAAGCGGGAATAAATAAGGGATTTCTAAGCAGGCTCAATCATCGTGTAAAATCTTTTTTGTTCATCAACAGAGTGGAATCCAATTTGATCAGGCTTTGGAAGTCCTGCAATCTTCCATGCTTTCATAGGGTTTATAAATTCTTCGTTTACGCAATACCTTGGCTGATGAAGATTTTTGCATACATACTTTAATATAGGGAATGCATTGAACTTTTTATAATATTCTCTCATGAATTTTACTATTTCCACCTGATGTTCATCTAATTCTTCAATTCCTTCTCTCTGTGCTAATGCGCGAGCCACTGTCTCATTCCAATCCTCAAGGTTTAGAAGAAAACCCTCGTCATCTATTTTTATTTTTTGTCCTGCGTATTCAATTTCAGGCATTTTATACCTCCTTACGGCCTTTTGATAAGAAATCCCTTTTTGAAGATTTGAATAGTATAATTTTTCCTTTATTTCTTTATTAATATCAAATTTATGTATTTGGCACCAAATGTCAATAAGTGATATTTTACAGCAGCTCTCGATAGCGACTCAATCGATAACTTATCCGTCTCGCTGATAAGAAAATGGAATTATTGTCGAGACAAAAGGTCTCGTAATACAGGGCAATCGTGTATAAATTCTTTAACAGTCAAGCGCTTTGGGCAGACCGGAGGCCTTATCATCCTTGACAAGGGTTTCTTGATTGAAAGACGGGCAATGGACTTATCCATTTTTGATTACCAGTCCAAGGGCGATGAACACGAGATAGAACTCGACGCACTCTTTAAACGTCTTGCGGCCGGCCCTCATGGCCTCTCCGAGCAAGAAGCCGTAAGGCGCCTGGAAGCCGTCGGCCCTAATGTCCTTAAGGAGACCGGAGGGGAGTCAACCCTAAAGAAGTTTCTCCGTCAATTTTCAAATTTTTTTGCCATCCTACTGATAATCGGTGCCATCCTCTCGTTCATTGCCGAACACTTTGATCCAGGCCATGGAAATCTCTACATAGGACTCGCCCTCGGCGCCGTGGTCCTCCTTAACGCCGTCTTTACATTCTTACAGGAGTATCAGGCTGAGCGGATTATGGAGGAATTCAAGGAGATGCTCCCGCCTAAAGTGAAGGTCCTGCGTGAGGGAAAGGTCAGGGAGATCCTGGCCAGGGATGTGGTCTCCGGTGACATCATGGTCCTGGAAGAAGGCGATGGCATTCCGGCCGACGGCCGTCTGATCGAGATCCACGCGTTGAAGGTGGACAACTCCGCCCTTACAGGTGAATCTGAGCCTAAATCGAGGTCTATCAGGTGCACCCATGAGGCAATGCTGAGTTGCCGCAACATGGTCTTTTCAGGCACCATGGTCCAGACCGGAAACGGCAGGGCGCTGGTGTTTGCTACCGGGATGGAGACCCAGATAGGGAAGATCGCCCACTTGACCAAGGAGACACGGGAGGTGGCCAGCCCACTGCGCCAGGACCTGAATCACTTCATCCGCATCATCTCCGCTATTGCCATAGGTCTTGGCCTGATCTTTTTTGGTGTGAGTGTGTTTGTCCATCGGTCGGTGATGGCCAGCCTGATTTTCGCTATAGGCATCATAGTAGCCAATGTCCCGGAAGGTCTCCTTCCCACGGTAACCCTGTGCCTGAGCCTTGCTGCCCGACGGATGGCAGGCCAAAAGGCCCTGGTCAAGAGGCTCGAGGCAGTGGAGACCCTGGGCTCCACCACGGTGATATGTACGGACAAGACGGGTACGCTGACCCAGAACTGGATGTCTATCAAAACCATCCTCCTCCTTGACTTGAGAATGACTGTTCAAGGAAAGGAGGTCATACATGGCGAAGAAACAGGACCGGATGGGCTTACAGAGGAAAGCGAGCTTGAAAGGCACCTTATCTCTATTTCCGCCCTCTGTAATAACGCCAGGCTAAGGCCAGAGCCCCCCGGCTACTCCGGGGATCCCACTGAGGGGGCCTTGTTGGTGTTTGCAAGAGAGAAGATGGACTTAGAGAAATTGATCGTCGCAAATCCCCGACAAAGGGAAATCCCCTTTGATTCGCGCAGGCAGCGCATGACGGTGATCTGCGGAGAGCCATCAAGCGGGCTTACCGCCTATATCAAGGGGGGCCCGGAGGTAATCCTGGAACGCTGTGACAGGATCCAGACCAGACAGGGAATCCACCCTCTCACTGATTCGACGAGGGAATCCATCCTGGCCGGCCATCGAGAGATCGCATCAAGGGGAGAAAGGGTCATCGCACTTGCTTACAAAGAGGCCAAGGACCTCAATGAAAGGGAAGAAGGATTCATCTTTGTTGCCCTGGCAGGTCTCATGGACCCTCCAAGACCCGAGGCTAAGACAGCAGTGGAGCTATGTCACCGGGCTGGAATCAAGATAGCCATGATTACAGGGGACCACAGCCTGACGGCCCAGGCCATAGCAAGACAGGTGGGGGTCGTCCCTGACGGGGAGGAATGCATAACAATCAACGGCGATGAACTCGCCCGCCTGAATCCGTCCGAGCTTGCCCTCAGACTGAAGGCCCCCCACATCATCTTCGCCAGGACCTCACCGGTCCAGAAGCTTAAGATAGTGGAGGCATTCCAGGCCAATGGAGAGGTGGTGACCATGACTGGCGATGGCGTGAACGATGCCCCTGCCATCAAGCATGCCGACATGGGGGTAGCCATGGGGAGCGGCACAGACGTGGCCCGGGAAGCAGCGGACATGGTCCTAATGGACGATAACTTCGCCACTATAGTGACTGCGGTCAAGGAAGGGAGAACGGTCTTTGAGAATATCAAGAAGTTTGTGGCCTACATCCTTACCAGCAACACCCCGGAGATCATCCCCTTTATCGCATATGTACTCCTGGGGATTCCTCTCCCCATAACAGTGCAGTTGATCCTATCCATAGACCTGGGGACAGATCTCGTGCCGGCCTTGGGCCTTGGTGTGGAACCTGCCGAATCGGATATTATGGATCGGCCGCCAAGGCCAAGGGACGAAAAGCTACTTACTTCCCAGGTCCTTGCCATCTCGTATGGAATCAAGGGCCCGCTTGAGACCGTAGCCGCCTTCTTCGCCTTCTTCTGGGTCCTTTCCTATGGAGGGTGGCACTGGGGGCAGCAGCTCGGAATGAACGATCCCATATACCTCCAGGCAGTAACCATCTTTTTTGCCAGCGTGATCCTTTGCCAGGTGGCGAACGTTATCGTTTCACGCACCAGGAAGACCTCGATCCTGGAGCAAGGCCTGTTTACTAACTGGCTGGTATGGGCAGGGATAGGAGTTGAGCTCTCGCTTTTGATGGTGATAATCTATCTGCCCCTTACCCACCGGTTCTTCGGCACTGCTGCCATTGATCCTCGTCTCATGCTTCTGGTCCTGCCCTTTGCCTTAGTGATGATCGTCGGTGATGAGATGAGAAAGCTCCTGATAAGGAGGGGTTCAACTGGTCTCCAGAGGCTCTTGGGATGGTAGCCAGTGTTGATTAGTAAAGTACGTTCCCCAAAGCCTTTTCCAATTACAGTGTCAAATATCCATCAGGGGCCAGGCTGGTCGCCAACATCACCATATTAATATTACGGTGCTCTGTCCAACTGGAGGCTTTTCTGTTTTTGGGTTCAAGCCAAAACTTCTCAATTATTTCACTCAAGGGTGTAAATCGCATCAGTTTTTCAATCCGCAAATGCAGCGGGTGTTTCTTATCGAAAGAGTCTGGATTTTCCTCAATCAATCCCTTCAGCTTTTCAACAGCCCGTAATCCAACACCCAAACCCAGCTCCCGAAATGCAAGACGGTAATCAGCAGGAAGCTTCAAGGAATTATTTCTTACGTGGGATTCCAAACCTGGCAGGGAAGAATCCAATAAATCCTCCATCAGGCCGGTTTGTTCAAAATTTTCGTTAATGATCAATTGCGCTAATTTGCATGCATCACACAAAAGACCGCCAATACCAAGTGGATCATCTGTGGCCCAGTTTTTTCCTTTACAGATGTCGGCCATGTCAGTAATCTCCGAGTTAAGATCGGGCGCAGGTTTTTCAGAATCTTTAGCTGCAGTGGCCTGAAGCTGGATGTAGGTTATGAATCCGTCGAGAGGATCGTGATGTCCCATGGATTGTACTAGAGGACAGGAGAGGTCTATGCTCATTTTCCAGTACATACGTTTCTGACCACCGGACGACGGAACATAGGTAAACCTGGCATGTGCGGTTTTCGCAAGCTCTATCGCCCACATATTGTAGGTTGAATCTCCAGTTACATGGCTTACGCGATTGAGAGCGTGCATCCATTTCGTCAGGTAATGATAATATTGCCCATCCCGATCCCATTCCAGACGTTCGTCATAAGGATCCGAGGGATTCCGTTCGTTAATCTTTTTACCGATCCTCAACCCCCCTTTTGTAGGATGCGTTTTGCCTTCCTCCTCATCGAGGCCGCTGATCCAACCGGTTCGTGGGTCGTCTTCACGGTGTCGGCCAAGTATGTTATGAACCTGATCGACGAGGCTCAATGCGAGATGCCTGTATCTTTCATTACTCGTTTGGCGATGGAGTTCCAGAAAGTTGCATACAGCAAAAGCATCAGTCCACAAGTAGCGCTGTGGAACCTTCCCGGCTGTTGAAAGTCCGGTAAGATCGGTAAATCCAGTCATGATTTCCCGAACAATAGACCTGGATTCGTTTGGTTTCATCTTTTCAGTTTAAGGGCGTTTCCGTATAGTTTTATCCTGGTTAGCGTCAGAAAGGCCTTTATCCTGCTGTCTTTCAGTGTCTTCAAGGCCATCTATGCCAAAGAGAAGGCAGGCGGCGTCCAGCATCATCTCACTATCTTTTTCTTGGGCCCCCTTTTTGAGGAAGACTATAGGATCGTGGAGTATCTTCTGAACAATGGACCTCGTGAGGACATCCAAGGCCTTTTGCTGCTCATCATTGAGGGGTCCAAGGACCTTATGGCTTCGTGAAAGCTCTTTCTGCCTCACTGCCTCGGCCTTTTCCTGAAGGTGCTGAATTACAGGTACTACATTCAGAGATTCCATCCAGGCCATGAACTTGATAACCTCGGCCTCTACCATGCGATTTGCCTTGGATGCCTCCTTCTCACGTTCTGCCTTATTGAATTCTATAACCCCTTTCAGATCATCAATGTCGTATAAATAGACATTGTCTATATCATTGACCTTGGGATCAATATCTCTTGGCACTGCAATATCAATAATGAACAGGAGGCGATGACGTCTGGGACGCATAATCCGTTTTACCTGATCTTTTCCGAGAATAATCCCAGGGGCACCGGTAGAGCTTATAACTATATCCGCGTCAACCAGAGCGTCCTCCACCTCTTCCAGAGATATGGCGCTTCCTTCAAGGGATCGGGCGAGCTCTACTGCCCGGGAGAGTGTACGGTTGGCCACGACCAGCTTGTCGGCACCGCTGGCAAGGAGATGCTGTGCGGCCAATTCAGCCATTTCCCCCGCACCTATCAGCATGCCACTTTTGCCCGCAAGATCCCCAAAAATCTTTTTACCAAGCTCAACAGCCGCATAACTAATAGAGACGGCATGGCTTGCGATCCTTGTTTCAGTCCTGACCCTCTTGGCCACGGAAAAGGCCTTATGGAGCAAACGATTGAGGACCATGCCTGCGGTCTTTGCCTCTGAGGCCATGCGGTAGGCATCCTTCAACTGGCCGAGGATCTGGGGCTCCCCAACAACCATGGAGTCAAGGCTGGAGGCCACCCTGAAAAGGTGCCTGATGGCAGACATTCCTTCGTATTCATAAAGTACTTCCTGGAGTGTGGAGGAATCCATTTCTCCCCTATCCTGCCATAGTCCCTTTATTGATTCTTTGACCTCATCCAGGCGACTTGCAGAAACCAGGATTTCTACCCTGTTACAGGTGGAAAGAAATACAACCTCTTCGCAGGAAGGAAGCTCGGCAAACAATCTCAAAGCAGGAGTATCACTTCCGCTCAGGGAGAGGCGTTCCCGCACTTCCACAGGTGCGGTGTTGTGATTCACTCCCAAAAGGACTATCTGCGGTCTATTTAAGCCAAGTGGCATAGGAATGGGCACCAGAAAGTAACAGACTTACTCCCAGGAAGGTAAAGACCAAAACAGCAAAACCAACTAATGTCATGATAGCAGCCTTTCTCCCTCGCCAACCCACTGTAAGTCGCTGATGAAAAAGGGCTGCATAAATAAACCAGGTAATCAATGACCATGTTTCCTTTGGGTCCCAGCTCCAGTAAGATCCCCAGGCCTTCTCAGCCCAAACGGATCCGGTCACTATCCCCAGGGTCAGCAGGGGAAAACCCACGGTCAAACACCGCTCGTTCATGGCATCCAGGGTCTCGAGGGACGGCAGTCTCTTAAATACTGCCCCCAATCGCTTCTTTTTTATCTGCCTTTCCTGGAGCAAGAACATAATGGCAATACAAAAGGCCAGGGCAAAAATAGCATCTGCGAACAGGCAGATAATGGCATGAATAGGGAGCCAGATACTCTTGAGGGCCGGAGGCAGAGGTAGAATTTCCTTTGACTGAAAAGACGACGCAGTCATTACAATCATGGCGAAGGGTATCACAAAGGCCCCAAGAGATTTTAACTTGCATCGCCATTGAAACAGGAGAAAAGAGCCAACCATTGCCCAAGCCAGGAAGGATAGAGAATCGTGGAGGTTAACAAGAGGTGGATGACCTCCTACAAACCAGCGCATTAAAACAGCCGCAGTATGAAGACCAAAACCTGCGGATAAAAAGATAGTGGCAATCCGTTCCGCATCTTTTCTGAGCGTAATGATATGGACAAGAAAGCCGACCGTACTGATAAAATATATAAAGACTGTAATCTGAAAAA